>JAZRSI010000001.1:0-9052 GCA_045651445.1 Candidatus Enterousia sp.
TAATAACAGCAAGATATAAAAAATATCGTACGTTTAAGATCTTCCTTATGCTTCCTGAATATTTCAAGTCTAGCATTTTAATAGGTAAATATGCAATTGTTTTTTCAATTACGACTATCAACGATATTACTGTTTCTTGTAATAACGTTGAATTTCAGTCATAACATAATTAAACAACTTTGTTGCCTGATTATCCGCAGGTAATGTCCAGTCAGTTTGCATATATGGCATCGCAGAAACCAAAACAAATCGAGCCAAAAAGTGGAAAATCCTGCTTTCCTGATGGCGCGATAACTTGGCAGGCGCATCCTTGATTCTGAATACTTCGTTTTCAATTGCGTCGTCTAATTTTTCATTGATATTGTCCAAAATTTTCTGAGGATAATATAGCTTACATTCCTTTGGAAAGCCTTCGAATATAGAAACATCGTTGTTGCGGGAATATAAAATATTCCAGCCAACACGTTCAAATAAATCTTCCAAGCAATTACAGATAAGGCGGTTATATTCCTTGACCCCACATTCATAGTAATTTGCTAAATTTGCCTCCATCTCGTCGGTCTTGGCAGTTTTCTTTTTACGTGCAGCCTCGTAAACATCGTGTGTCTTACGTTCGTATTCAAAAAATGTTCTAACTTGGCAAATAATTTCCATCGGTATAATATGCTCGCCGTCGGCGCCAATGTTTATCATTATCTTAGCATCACGATAATTTCGTGGATTTTGCATATTGTAAAAGCAATCGCGTACAGATAAAATCCTGTCTGGCATTATTTCATGCAAGCGTTCCATGAAAAATCGTGCCTGCGGTATCAAATCAAACAAACATTTTACACGCCATACGTCTTGTAACCGTTCATATGGTGTTTCAATCTTGTCCAAAGCACGTATCAAATCAACCGCAATCTTTTCGTGGCCACGGCCAATAATCGATAAAATCGTTTCGGATGCAGTTGTTATATATTTTTCACGAAAACGTTCGTGAATCTTGTCCGCAATCGCGTTCGCAGATGCATCACGACCATGTGATATCAATACACTACGCGCGGTGTTCGCAATTTCATTTACAAAATCATCGTAATATTTTCCCGTGATTTTATCCAATGCACGGTCTATCTTCTTTTGGGCGGCAACCAAGACCGTTACAATAGACGATACAGACAAATCAATCTTGTGCCCAGCAGAACTGGTAAAAAATTGATTACGCATCGGGTCCGCGTCCAAGCGATGATTTACCAAATATGGGGATAATGGATTAATGTCAGAAATGCGTATCGGTTCATTCAATGCGCTATCCGTTTCGTAATCGTATTTCATAACCGCAGCCTTGGGCGCACCAAAACATTTGCCAAGGACATAAAAAACCTCGCGGAACCAGTGCATACTGTTGGAATACAATGTACGCAAATATGCCGCAGTATTTGCATCAATGCGACCAGATACCAACGCACGTTCAATAACAGCAAGATTTTTGTTATTGTTTTCTGTGGTCATATCTTGAATATGGCTATCTGCACCAAATTGCGTCATATTTATCCCCTTTTTTTAATTTTCCCGTTATCACTTCATCATCGGGAATAAAACAATATCGCGTAATGTTGGCTGATCAAAGATTATGCTTGCCAATCTGTCAACACCCATACCAACACCAGAAATTGGTGGGAAACCATGTTCCATAGAACGAACAAAGTCATTATCTGGGTTAAAGGCCTCTTCGTCGCCGTTTGCGATATTTTTTGCCTGTTCTTCAAACGCCGCCAATTGTTGAATTGGGTTCACAAGTTCTGAATACCCCTTGCAGATTTCGGCACCACATACCAATAACTGATACATATCAATTCTGCGTTCGTCTGCATCATTACGACGCGCCAATGGTACCATATACGCCGGATAATTGTATAGGAATGTTGGATTAACTATATTTCCACGAATTTTGCGTTTATAGACATAGTCAACCAATGTTGGGATTGACTTCAAATCTTCCAGTTCAGACATTGGGAACATACCAGCGTCAACCAATTTCTGGCGCAGAACATCAACATCGTCAAAATCCAAGATATCACAACCAAAGAATTCGTTCATCTTGGCAGTATAATCGACCATTTCATATTTGCTAAAATCCAATTGGATGCCTTGGTATTCAATCTGTAATGTGCCACGGCATTTCATTAACAAATCTTGGATTAATTCCCATGTAAATTTAATATTATCATTAAAATCCCAATATGCCGCATACCATTCAACCATTGTAAATTCTTGTAAATGGGTCGCATCCATACCTTCGTTACGGAAATCCTTGGCAACTTCATATACACGATCAAAACCGGCACCAATTGCCTGCTTTAAGAATAATTCTGGGGAAATACGTAACTGAAATTCCGTGTCCAAGGCATTGTGATGTGTTGTAAATGGACGGGCCGCCGCACCAGATGCAACGTTCTGTAATACAGGCGTTTCAATTTCCAAAAATCCATTTTTATTCATATAATCGCGCCAATATTGAGTCATCTTGAAACGGCCCAACAATGCGTTACGAGATTCAGGATTTGAAATAATATCCAAATAACGCTGACGATAGCGGGTTTCCATATCTGTTAAGCCATGATATTTTTCCGGCAATGGGCGCAAGGCCTTGGACAAGATTTCATAATTTGATACCTTGACCGTTAATTCGCCGGCCGTGGTGTGATACAAAACACCCGTGATACCGATAAAGTCGCCTAAGTCAACGTTCGCCTTCATAAATTTATAGTTTTCTTCGCCCAGTTCTTCGCGGGACATAGAAAACTGAATTTCGCCATTAATGTCATAAATACGACCAAACATTAATTTGCCCAACCAACGCAATGCAGTTACGCGACCCGCCAAACGTACAGGTGTGTCGTCCGCCAATTCACGTGCCGCTTCGATTGTATGAGTGCGATCAAATTTAGCCTTCCAAACAACACCATCACGGGCGCGAATGTTTTCAGCCTTTTGCAGGCGTGCCGTTAATTCGTTTGTTGAAATCTGTGTGTTGTTTGTGTTTTCTGACATTTTTGTTTTCCCCTGTGTGTTATTAAAAAAACGGACGCATAAAAGTGCGCCCGCAGTTTATTTCTGATGGTCGCACTATATTAATTAAAACGTTTCAAATTGCATTTCATTATTTCATGCACCCTATTTTGGTCTCAGTTCGTCATTTTACATACTTTTTATGAAAAGTAAAGAAAAAAAACTGGTGCGAGCAAAGTACTTCGGGGACATCCGTCCCCTCGCCTCGCAACGAGCCCCTTTGCACGAGTTATTTAAAAAACCACCCAAAAGGGTGGTTTCAAAATAACTGGTGCGAGCAAAGGGGCTCGAACCCTCGACCTCAACCTTGGCAAGGTTGCGCTCTAGCCAACTGAGCTACGCTCGCATTGCGGAATGTATATTGACATATATTTTTTATAATTGCAAGTGTTTTTTGTAAAAATTTAAAAGTCCCGATTTTTACGGGACTTTTTGCAAATTCTGCGATTTAATGTATTCGAATTTTAGCGAATCCAGCGAATACTGTTTACGCATTTCTTCCAGTTTTTGTTTTTCCAGTTTGTTTGATTCTTTTACCCCAAAATTAATCCCGGCAATATTTGCCCATATTCCAATAACTGCAATCGCAATAAACCAAGAACGACCGCCAACCCATTTGGTCCGTATCGGTGATTCACTGGCCCCTTGAGATATATTAACATTATGTTCTGCCATTTTATGCCCCCATGTTTTTAAAACCATTTCCATGGTTGAAATACCTTTAACAGCCCCAGCGCAGTACGTTTGTCCGCGTACGTATGGCCGCAGCGTGGACATACATTAAATGGTTTTATGATGGATTTTACCTTCTTGGACATCATAAACCATAAATACAGGCCGATTACCCATACCGCAATTACCAACCCCCACGCAACATAGCCAAAATATTTATCAACCGTACCAGTTATAACCGTTATTGTTGTTATGTCTGATTTTGATAAGTCGTTATAAATCTTGGTTGCAACGGGCCATGATGATGGGCGCCATGGATACACATGTTCAATTCCATAATTAGTTAATAATGTTGTCCCCAAGCCACCAGACTGTTTATCCAGCGCAGTTTTAATCGCAGAATCAATCATTGTGTCAAATTCTGTTTGGGCGACGCGTGTTAAATCTGTTTTTATCTTGTCAAGTTGGGCATTTACCTTGGCCGCGGTATTGTCAACCGTTGCAATCGCTTCGTTTGTCTTGGCGATTCCTTTGTCCACTTCGGCAACAGCCTTGTCAACACCGTCTGTTTTTATACCAAACATTTTTGCCATGCCACTTAATTTTTTTACACCAGATGTGGTTTCGGTGGCCTTGGCCGTTTCTGCCTTGGCCTTGGCGGTGGCATCCGTTGTCTTGTTAACAGCAGATTCCACAATCTTAACCTTGTCAATAGCAACCGCAATTGGTTTTTCTAAATTAATTGATTTTGCAACACCGTCCAGTAATGCTTCGTACTGCTTTACAATGCCACGTTGCAAGTCAAAGAACATTGATACAACCATTGATTTCTTTATCGGCGCAGAATAGGTATTTTTGACGTGTAATGGAAACCATGCGACCAATGCAAGCCACACAATCGTTATAATCGCAAATGTGCGCTTGGTCCAAGTGATAACAGATTGCTTCTTGGCAACCGTTTTGGCACCGCCCATATCAATAACTTCGACTTCTTTCTTTTTAGCCATAGAAAAACTCCTTTGCGTACACAAGGGAGTTTAGACGATTTTAACAAATCTTTGCAATAGTTTATTTTATTCTAGCGTTATAAGAATGAATTTTATCCATCTTTTCTTTAAAATTTTCGATGTAATCTTTATACTTAAACAATATTTCTTGCATATATGGATTTGTAATTAAGTGATATTGATATACTTCTTTTATCCCGTCAATATACATGTCAATCGCAGCACTGTCGCGTGTGAATACGACACGTTCAATTTCAGGAATCGCATTCCATACGTTCGGTAGTTTTGGGTCTGGACGACATATTAATTTATAGACATATTCATATTTTAATGGATCGTGGATAGACTTTGTTCTGGCGTAGTCTAATATCAAATCGTTTCCCATATTCATATATAGGTTGTTGTTTGTATTATCCTTCATATTATTCACCTTTGTATTTTTTAATAAATTCTGCCTTGAATTCTGCGAATCTGCCCTGCTCTATGGCGGTTCTGATGTCGCGCATTAAATCCTGATAGAACCATAGGTTATGTTGTGTCAATAATGTCGCACCCAATATTTCATTACATTTGATTAAGTGATGAATATATGCACGTGAACGCTTGCACGCAGGACAACCGCATTTGTCATCCAATGGGCCGGCATCATCCCTGAATTTCGCATTGCGCATATTCATTGTACCATGACGCGTAAAAGCCTGGGCCGTACGACCAGCACGTGTTGGCATCACGCAATCAAACATATCCACACCACGTTCAACCGCGCCCAATATATCCAATGGTGTACCAACACCCATTAAATATCTTGGTTTGTCAGTTGGCAGCAGTGGGGTTGTCGTTTCTATCATTTTGAACATCACATCCTGGGGTTCGCCAACCGCAAGACCGCCAATCGCATACCCATCAAAACCAATTTCAGTCAAGGCACGTGCAGATTTTTCACGCAAATCTGGAAAATCAGCCCCCTGAACAATGCCAAAAATTCCATATCCATCACGGTCAATAAATGCGTCCTTGCTGCGTTTGGCCCAACGGGTTACCATATCAACATTTTTTTCAACACGGTCGCGGGGCGCAGGTAATTTTAAACATTCATCCAATACCATTGTTATATTGGAATCCAACTGATGCTGAATGTGTACCGAATCTTCGGGGCGCAGAAAATGTTTCTTGCCACCGTCAAAGTGCGATGTGAATTGAACACCTTCTTCACTCATTTTCGTAAGGGTTGACAGAGACATAACCTGAAAACCACCACTGTCTGTCAAAATCGGACCGTCCCAGCCACCAAATTTATGCAACCCGCCCATTTGTTCAACCAAATCACCCCCCGGACGCATCATTAAATGATATGTATTGCCCAAGATAACCTGGGTGCCAGTTGCGGCAACCTGTTCCATGGTAAGGGCCTTGACCGTGGCCGCGGTACCAACTGCCATAAAAGCAGGCGTCTGAAACGTACCGTGCGCTGTTTCAACCGCACCACGACGCGCGTTCCCATCTGTTGCAATCAAATTAAATTTTAGTGCCATAATGTCCCCTTTTTATTATTTTACGCGTTCAAACCAACGTTCGATATACGGCCTGCGCATTGCCAAGAACCCCAACGCACCCTTGCAATCAAGAAATGCACGAAAACCTTCTGATACGTCCTGTAATAAAATACGGGCGTTTTTTGGTGTGCGATAATCACGTATATATTTTTCACATGCAACAATAAAATTACAATATTGCGACCAAGCCTTTGCGGGGGCGTCTATGGTTTCTTGATTTCGCAGGTTTGATTGAAATACCAAAGCCACAACTCGATCGCGCCAAAAAACATTTTCGAAAAATTTGACGTCTTCGGTTGTCAATAACACCCGATTATACGCCGCAATCCCCGCCAACACGCGACCAAGGGCGCGTTGAACATCAGGGGAAAGTGGATTTACAATATTGTTATTCTTCATCTTGTTCATATGTCTATTCTTGGGCTGATTCTTTTTTAAATAATAAACAACAATCGCCATAACTGAAAAATCTGTATTTTTCGTCAACGGCATGTTTATAAGCCGCCTTCATTTCCGTTAAGCCAGAAAACGCAGATACCAGCATAAATAATGTTGATTTTGGCAGATGAAAATTCGTTAATAAAACATCAACCGCACGAAATTTATAGCCAGGTGTTATAAATATAGATGTGTTCGCACAAATTGGCGCAACACGCATCCCAGGCAGCGCGTTTTGTGCCGCACTTTCCAACGTTCGCATCGAAGTTGTCCCAACCGCAATAACGCGTTTTGCGTTGTTTATTATGTCGGCCTGAATTGGGGTTAAACAGCACCATTCGCTGTGCATTTTATGTTCTGATAAAACTTCGGTTTTGACCGGCATCCATGTCCCCGCCCCAACATGTAATGTTACATTTACAATTTGTGCACCACGGGCACGTATTTCATCCAATAATTCAGGTGTAAAATGCAGCCCTGCCGTCGGGGCCGCCATTGAACCCAATGGCGATGAATATACCGTCTGATAACGTTCACGATCCGCAGATTGTTCTTCGCGTTTCATATATGGTGGCAACGGCATTTTGCCAACACGTTCCAATACCGCAAAGACATCTTCGCACAGGAATTTGATTTTCAATCCACTTTCTTCGTCAATATCAACAACTTCTATATTTGTGCCATCGTCCAATGTTAATATTGTGCCGATTTTTATTTTGCTGAATTTTTTACATAATCCCCACCAACAACCATCGTCTGATGCGGTATGCAATGTTATCTCATATTTATTATCCGCCATAAAACGCGCAGGGATTACACGCGAATTATTAAAAACAACCACATCACCTGGGCGCAGATAATCCAAGAAATCACGAATGTGTTTGTCATAAATATTGACCACCCCACCCTGCGGGCACCCCCCCATAGAGTGGAACTTTTGTTCAGAGCAGGAACCGAGTAGTTCCCCTCCGTTGGAGGGGTGGCACGAAGTGCCGGGGTGGTTAGAGAGCCAATCATAGACAATATCTGGATTTTTTAATACATCAGTTGCTGGTAT
Organism: Candidatus Enterousia sp.; assembly: GCA_045651445.1. GTDB lineage: Bacteria > Pseudomonadota > Alphaproteobacteria > Rs-D84 > Rs-D84 > Enterousia. The sequence continues at coordinate 7,782 of JAZRSI010000001.1, forward strand.
ATGAACAACTGTCAAATTTAAGGATTTTAAATATTCATCACGCTTGATATCATATTCTTCTTTAAAATCATGGGTTTTGTCGTCGATTTCAATCACTAGAAATTTTGATGCACAAAAGAAATCAACAATATAATTCCCAATTATTTTCTGGCGATCAAAATCCAATCCGTTTAATCTTCTTCCCTTGATTTTATTCCATAACAACGCTTCGGGCAGACTGCCTGATTTACGTAGTTCGCGAGCCCGTTCTGTTAGTTTTGGATTGAAAGGCAAGGTTTTATAATTAACAGTGTATCTGACCGCCCCAAGTTCCCCTCCGTTGGAGGGGTGGCACGAAGTGCCGGGGTGGTTAGAGAATTCGTCAGTATTCGCCCCAACTTCGCAGGCTCTTACCACCTCCCCGCTGCGCGGTACTCCTCCAACGGAGGAGAACTTTTCATTTGCTGGCATAACAACCAACATACGGGATGCATCGCGCTGTGGTAATGGGTGGGATGCAATTAATTCAGGGGGTAATTCAAAATCAAAATCAGATGTCGTTAACATTGTTCACTTATCGCATCTTTGGTTGGCCAACCTTGGCACGCAGTCTATTTGTGTTATATATTTTTCTCAAATCATCCCCGGAGCGATTGTTTACAGATTTTAGTGAAATACTCGCCTCTGACGATATGGAGTGCCCCTGTAGGTTGCCGAAATAATTTTTAAAAACAATTGTATCACCTTCCCTTAGGTAATCATAAATGCAATAACTGTTATAATCGCAGAAATAAATCCGATAATCGACCAAACTATCGCCGTCTTTGTCGCAATAGACCCATTTTTCTTCGTCGATTTTTTGTACCACACCCTTTTCAATTTTTGGTTCTAGGCAAGATGGCAATGCAAGTGGCGCCGCCGCCAATAGATATGGTAAAACCTTTTTATATTTTTTCATTTTTATACCCTTTACTTCTTGAATTCTAGACCCTGATCGATGTAATTTTCTGCCTTGTCTTCCCAATCAGGTTCGACACGTACAAATAAATGCAGGCGTGCGTTAACATCCCATTGGTCCTGAATATCATGGCGGGCCGCCGTTCCAATGCGTTTTAACTGTTCCCCACCACGACCAACAACAATCTTTTTATGACCGTCATTACGTACCGCAATTTTCTGATAAATATCCAAAACACCATCGGCACCAACATCCACGCGTTCTGTTACAACATTTATGTGATATGGTAATTCCTGATGAATATATTTGTAAATCTTTTCACGGGTTAATTCGG
>JAZRSI010000002.1:0-5614 GCA_045651445.1 Candidatus Enterousia sp.
ATCGCCCGTTAAATATGTCGCTCTTATACCAAACCCGCCATTTTTTTGATTTGGCCACATTAACTGTATGCCATAACCATATCGGACTGAGAATGGTGTCGTTTGGCTCATTGTGATATTAGAAGCTGCAATTGTGTCCAATTTTAATGTTCCAACTGATAATGCGCCGAATACAGCCAAATATTTGCCCAGTTTAACCCCCAGATTCCCATATAAAAACTCAATATATTCTGTATTAGTGACAACTGTTTGGGTATAATAAGGAAGCTCGTACCCATCTGTAACCATTCGGCTATGCAAATATTGCATTTCTAATTTTGGGGTTTCCAAATAATTAAGTTGCAATCCTACGCCACCAAACAAATATTTCGACTGCAGGTCAAACCCAAGGTCAAAGTTATAACCTTTATTGTCGCCCCAACTATACCCCATACCAAGCAAAATCCCACCACTAACGTCTGGCGTCTTTGAGAAAGTTAATTCTTTACTTGGATAATATAATGTTTTTCCGCCTTCAACAGACTGCTTTTTTGTGATGTCGATAAAGTCCTTTTTCGTAAATTTTATATTATGGCGTTTTTCTGCGGATAATTCTAAACTGCTGTTGCCGATAACCTTTTTGCCGTCAACAAATATATCAACCCCAGGATTACGGACCTTAAATGCAGTAAAATCAATTTGCCCTGGCAATTTGTCCATATTAATCACATATTCAGAGTCAGAATCCTTGCTAAACATCCGATTCCTGGTGACTTTTTCTGCCTCTTTGTTTACGGCTGTGATACTTTGTTCAATACCTAGGGGGGCATTAAATGTGACGGGTTCTTTCCCTTTGTTAACGCCGTTAATTTCTATCTGCGAATTTCCCAGGCTGGTTTTTATGGTTATTTTCTTGGTGGCACGCTTTAATGTTTTTTCTATACGTCCAGAAACAGGAACGATTAACTTTTCCGATACAAATTCATAATTATCATGTGTTATTTCAAGCGTATGTTTCCCATGGCACACATTTCCAAATTTAATGGGAGCACTGCCGTGATACCTACCGTTATCGATTGTCACATATGCGCCAGATGGTACCGTCACTATTTCAACTGGTGAACCATGACATTCTGTATCCCCCGCAACTTCTGTGAACACTAATGATTTTTGCATTGCGCTGGGGCTTAATTTTTTAAGGTGTTCTTTTTCTTTATTGATTTCGCTTTTCAAATATCGGTATTGTACGCATCCGACCCATGTCTTGGATTCTTTTACCACATCACTTTTTTGACGCTCTAAACCTTTCAGGGTTATTGCCCCCAATGCACGCTCATATGACCGCATTGTGCCACTTGCACCAGTTTCGTCGGAATAATATTCGCTTTGAATATCTAACTTGGTTCCAAACAATCGGCCCAACTGCGCATCAATATCTTGTTCTGCCTTGTTAGCCGCATCACTTGCGCTGGATTCCGAGTACGACTTGGCAACAAAATACTTATACTTACCATCATCGGCAGGTGTTTCTGTTGCCCAGTCACACCCACCCGCAACGGCATTTGTTGTTATTGTTGCGCCCAGAATTAAAAACAATAACCCTTTCATGATATTAGTCCGCTGTGTGTTCCATTGTGAATTCATTAACTGTTTCGGTTACGCGCTTGCCAAATTCTGCGGACAGCCCCTTGTTGCCGTTCAAAAAGTTTTGCATTTGTTTTTTGAAATCGGATTCTTTGATTTTCATACGGGCATAGAAACGATATTCAATGTCTTTATCGCCATCCGCGTTGCTGACCAATACTTTTTCCCAATAACGGTTTGCAGGTGTTAAACCAGAAAACGCAATTTCACTTTTTTCAATGGACAAGAATTCTGTGCGGAATTGGTCGCCTTGGATACCTTCTTGGGCATCAACAAAGTTTGTTTTGATTTCTGTTTTAATGGCATTTGACAGGTCTGTTTTTGCCTGATTTTCTGCGATGCGATAACCCTGGCTAATATTTGCACGGTCACTGCGAACGGATGCTATGCTGGTCACGAACATATCGCCATTTTTGACCATGATAGGTTCGTCATCTTTTACCCATTCTGGGCGGCGTGACAATTCATCGCTGCGCGCGATTACTTTGTCTTGCATGCCACCTGCACACCCCGCTAATCCGATAACGGACACCAATAATAAAATACTTGTTTTCATTTTACACCCCTGTTGTTTAATTAAAATAACCGCCAATGAAATATTGACGGTCGGGGAGTTAGCGAAATCAGTTTGTTATTGATTCTGTTGGTCTTTCGGTTTTCCGTGTTTTATACACCAACAGCTCCCCAACCATAAGTGTCAGGGTTCATAACGGTGCAATCCGCACCATATCGGATAACGATGCAAACTGCACCGAACAAACAAGGCTCGCTAAAGCCCCGAGTCCAATTTCCACTGGATTCACTTCATATTTTAACACTAACAGCAACAAAAGTCCAATGGGTGGAAATTTTTTTGTTTTTTGCCCTTGACTTTTTAATTTTTTTAAGATAGTTATAAAATCGTCAAGCCCAGGCACAGCAAGGGTTTGAGCGATTTTTTATGATTCGGTTTTGTGATTCGGAATTATGATTCGATTGCGATTCAGAAAAAGATAAAATCGGATTAACTATGGTAGAGTATGGTGAATAATAAAAAGACTGATATTTTATGATTCGTCATAAAAGATAAAGTCTTACGATTCATTTATGAGGGTTAGTTAAAGAGTCGTGTTTTACGATTCAAAAAGACCGCTTTTGCGGAGGTCTTTTTTGCATCAAAAATGGATATTACATGCCGAGGGGAGTATTTTCCTGGGGGGTGGGTTTTGCAGCCATTTTTGAGCAATAAGGATTTGACTCACGATTCAGTCGAGAGCAATAATCTGGACAAACCAAGACCATGGTGTGCGGATTGTTGTAAAGAATAACAATAAAACAAGAGAAGTGAATATGACGTCAAAGTTAAACATTCAATGTATAAGTGCCGAAACACATGCGGTCTTTGATGCGTTTGCAGAAAAGGTCATGGAACATCAACTGGTTGAATTGCTAAATCCAGCACAGGGCTTGGAAATGGATGATTCAACACTGCGTGTCTTGGCAGACTGGCACGAACGGGGACTGATTGCCGAACCTAATGGCGAACGCATAAGCGCCCTGGACGTGGCACGGGCTGGTATTGGCTTTGTGTTGAAATGCCGAGGATTGAGTTTAGAAAGCATCAAAAGTGTTTTTAGAACTCTGGACACTCCAATGTATCGCGATATCAGCATGCTGCAATTCGCAGTTTTGGCATGCTGTGCTGATTGCTTGGCGGCGGAGGAAAGGCCATTTTTAGTGATTGATGGCAATAATTGTGTTGGGCTGTGTCTGGCGCATGATTTACCAGCAATCGTTGCTGATGGCGATAATTACACCTATTCACATACGATTGTGAACCTGGGGCGTGTTTTGAATGATGAATGTGCAATGCAAAAGGTTGTTCAATTTGGTGTGGAATGCTTTTTGGAACTGCCATGCAAGATTGCGCAGCGTTTGTGCCAGGCTGGCATTAAGAAAGTGAAAATTGAACCCGAACGCAACCGAATATACACGGAAACAGACGGTGGCGAAAATCCGCTGTTTGGCGAACGGGTTATTAAATACCAAAATGGCCGTGTTGTGTCCGATGTTGTTAAGTCAACGGAGGTGTTAAATGGCTAAAAACAGCAAATTAAACCTGTTAGCAATGGTGACTGGATATGCCAGAACCATCGCCAACCAATTAACCGATCATTCTGCGACTGGATACGCCAGAGCACGAATCCAATACAAAGGTTTGTGTCATGGCTTTGTTATCGCTTGCAGAATGCAGGGAATGTCTGGGTGCATTAAATAGCGCCCTTACAGACCAACAGGTGCATGAAATAATGGGGCATCTGACACAAATTATACATAGTGTTTTACATGATGTTTTAATGCCAATTAAAGGAGTAAAAAATGGCTAAAAAGAAAATGTTAAATCAAGAATGCCCCAAAAGGGTTGTTATTTACTGTCGTGTGTCCAGCCGCCGTCAGGTGACAGAGGGCCAAGGCCTGGACAGCCAAGAACAAACATGTCGTGCATGGGCAAGACAACGGGGATTGCCTGTGGACCGCGTGTTTATGGAACCTGGTGTTTCGGGGGCAAAGCAAGACAGGCCAGCGTTTAATGAAATGCTGAAATTCTTGTCCGAAACAGACCAGAATTATATTGTCTTGGCATACGATTTGAACCGATTTGCCCGTGATGTGGTCGTTCATGGCATTTTGCGCGAACAAATTCGCAAAATGGGGCATTCGTTGCAGACCGTGAATATGACGCTGGAAGATACGGATGAAAGCGAATTGCTGGAAAATGTATCGGCAGCATTAAGTCAATATGAGCGCAAAAAGAATGCAGGACGCACGAAAAACAACATGATTGAACATGCTAAACAGGGGTTTTGGGTCATGCGGCCGCCTGTGGGCTTAAAAGAAGTTCGCAAGAATGGGCGCATGCACCAGGTGCGCAATGAACCGACAGCGACATTTATTCAAATTGCGCTGGAAGGCTTTGCGTCATGCCGATTCCTGACCCAACGGGATGTGTTTGAATATTTACGGGACAAGCCGTTAAGTCTTTATCGTGATGGGCGACCATTCCGTTTGACTTATAATGCGATACATAATCTGTTGACCAATGAAAAATATACGGGTTATTTTGCCTATCCACGGTGGGGGATTCCATACCAGAAATGGGCGATGGAACCGTTGATTTCAGTGGAAACATATCATGCTATCCAGGAACGCCTGAATGGTGGCCGCATGAATGAAAAGGTGACGCGGCAATACAATACCGAAGATGAAACATTCCCATTACGCCGCTTTGTTAGGTGTGCGAAATGTGGAAAGCCGTTGACCGCCAGTCGCCCAAAGGGCAAAGGGGGCAAGCGCTTTTTGTATTATCATTGTTATTGCAAGGGGTGTCCCATGTATGGCAAAGGCATAAAGCCCACCGAAATGCACCAGGACTTGGAAAAAGTCCTGGAAACAATAACCCCAGACCAGCGCTTTGTTGCGCTGGCTGGGCGTGCAATTCAACGGGCTTATGAAGAACAAACGGCAGATGCGCAACAGCGTGTTGCAGAACGACAGGCGCTAATTGCGCAAAAGGAACGGGAAAAGACCCAAGCGTTTAATTTGTTAATGAATCCAAACAATTCGCCAGAGGTTGTTTCAATGTGCCAGGAACGCATAAGTATGCTGACAGCACAGATTCAGCAACTGAATGATGAACAGCAGGTGCGAGAAATTGAGACCATGCCACTTGACCAGGCAACGGAATATGTTTTGCAATTTATACGTCGACCATTGGACATTTGGCGCACGGGCAACTTCAAAAAACGGCAGGGTGTTCTAAACTTGTGTTTTCCTGAGCAAATTTCATACGATTGTGCGCAAAAATTTGGAACACCGAAATTGGCGCCGATTTTCAATGTTTTTGATGAAAATGTGGGGGAAATAAAGAAGTGGCGCATCCAGAAGGATTCGAACCCTCAGTCTTCTGATCCGTAGTCAGATGCTTTATCCAGTTAAGCTATGGATGCAACGG
>JAZRSI010000003.1:0-2883 GCA_045651445.1 Candidatus Enterousia sp.
CGCTATTCGGGCATAGTTCAGTCGGTAGAACAACGGACTGTTAATCCGTATGTCACTGGTTCGAGTCCAGTTGCCCGAGCCACGAATTAGAGAAGATTGCATAGATTGCCTAGTTTGCTTGAGATTGCAGACAGATAGAAAGGTAGGATATGCAATCTTTTTTATTTTCCCGTAACTTTGATACCACTTTGATACCAGTCTGTCGTAATTTGAGCCTTAGGAATGGTGTTTATTATTATCGACAACAAATCAACGGAAAGCGTATTTATAAGTCCCTGCACACATCTGATCCTTATGTTGCCGTCTTTTTACTTAGACAGATTTTATCACAGAATTTATCCAACACCCCTATCCAATCAACCCCCATTATCTCATCTTTTCGTCACATAAATTCCGCTAGTATATTAGCTCCCAAAAAAACCTTAGTAAAACATGATATTGTAAAGACATGGGACAGTCTGCAGCATCAATGTAAGAATGAAATAAGGCTACGTAACAACAGAGCCTATATCATAAGAGTTGTAGAGTTCTTGGGGTGCAGATATATAGAAGATTTAGCTGCACAACCAGATCTTATATACACCATGATAAATAAATTTAGGGATACGCCGATACAAGCAGGGACACACAAAGGGAAAACAATATCAGCAAAAACATTGAAAAATTATCTATTATTGCTTCGTCAGGTTATAAATCATGCTGCAGATAGAGAATGGATAGATAATGCTGACAAACTTATATCAAAACTACAAATACGTAAGATAAAAGGCTTTGGTGTATCAATTCGTAGAGAACCTTTATCCGAACCTGATTTCGAGAAGCTATTTGAGTGCCTTGATAAATTGCTACACCAAAACACTACATTTTTGAATCAGCCTATCAATTTATCTAGTGCAGAGCTAAATCGAGTAGATACAATCAAACGATACCCTATACAGATCAGTTATGTCATTCTTATTTGTTTATTTACCGGTTCAAGGGCATGTGGAGCAATAACCATTAGACACAAAGACGTAAATTGCCGCAACAAGACTATAACAATATCCAGAAATGAAACAATTATTCAACAAGGCGACCTAAGAGAAACCTATAAAAAACTCAAAACAATGGATTCTGAACGTAAAATACCAATCGCAACAGTATTAGAAGAGCTTGGTCTGATCGATTATATAAAACGACACGAACTAAGATGCGGATCCCAAGCCTTTATTTTCGAAGAAGTAATTCAAAATAAGAACAAACAGGGATACAGACCAAAAGTTATGAACGAATGTGTAAATGTTCTATTCAAAGTTATAGGAATAAAACCACACACAAACGACCAATTTTTATTAGACATGCATAGTCTAAAGGAAAGCTTTTACAGCCACAATGAGCAAAACGTATCAAAAGACATGCTGGAAGCGATTGCAGGCAACAAACCATCTGGACGTGGGATTTCTTCCAGAGTATACAACAAACAAAGCTTTGATCGTTTGCCCATAAAAATGATCCATGCAGTAAACCTGATTACATATCCACACCTAAATTTACTGTTTGGCGGACAATTACCAGACAACCTAAAACATCTAGAATATAATTATACACCTTGATTTTAGCGTAAATTCCTGTATAATCTGAAATGAATCCAATATGATTTGGGTTTGGGCTTTAGTAGGCTCATAACAAGTACGGTGCACTTTGCATCGTTATCCGATATGGTGCGGATTGCACCGTTATGCTTTGACTGTATGGTCGGGCAGCCGTTGGCGTATACAATAAGGGAAACCGAAAGGCCAATGGAGTCAATACTTGTTATGATTTACTAACTGCCTGACCACTTGCTTATTGGTGGTCTTTTTTTATGAAGTATTACCGCCTGAGACATCTTGTGATCGCTTGTTGTTGCTGTATATCCATTACGGCCTTGATTACATATCAAAAAGAATGTCCAAAATGCCCCGAATGCATACAAAAACATTGCAACAACTATGTCAAAAGCTATTTTAGCCCAGGGCGCGACTGTGAAAACAATATAATAGAACACATTTCAAGATCAAACCAAATTGATGTGGCCGTCTACTCCATAACTAACAGCAATATAACAAAAGCACTGATTGCAGCTCATAAACGTGGGGCAAAAATCCGAATTATCACTGACAGAACGCAGGCTGGTGGCAAATATTCACTAGTTGACACCCTGAAAAAAGCAGGACTTACAGTAAGAATACATCGTGGTTATAAAATCGAGCACAACAAATTCGCAATTTTCGATAACACGTATGTGGTGACAGGCTCATATAATTGGACAACCGGAGCAACAAAATATAACAGTGAAAATTGCATATTCCTAGACCAATCTGCCCAGGCCTATCAGGACAGATTTGAATATTTGTGGAAAAAGTATGATAGATAGCCATATTGGTTCTTGTTTGTTTTTTTGTAAGACCATCATACAAAAAATGTTACAAAATATGTATTTTGTTACATTATCTCTGTAACACGCAGAAAATCAAGACTGTCTTTTGTGTTTAATATCTTGACAATAATAAAATGTTACACTATCATAACATATATATAAATAGTAACATTATACTAAGGATAAGTTATGGTAAACCAAGAATATATAAAAGATTCAAAAATAAAAGACATTCTGACCTATATAAAGGGTATCAGACACAGCGAAATGATACGCATGATGTTTTTCTGCTCTTTGAACGGATTACGCAGCATAAATTTCAGAACGTTGCAGATCAAAGATGTTTTCAACGCCGATGGTTCAGCAAAAGAAATCATCGAATTGAGTAGTTCCAAGAATAAAGGGAAGTTTTCTGCAAAATATTACGTCAACAATCAGTTCAAAAAGGAGTTAGAGTCTTATTACAGCTATATGACTGCCAAATA
>JAZRSI010000004.1:0-25090 GCA_045651445.1 Candidatus Enterousia sp.
TATAATGGTAGCACGTCAGCTTCCCAAGCTGAAGACGAGGGTTCGATTCCCTTCGCCCGCACCATCCGCTTTCGCTGGCGCTACAGCGAGATTGGGGTTGTAATTGAATCTATAATTCCCTTCGCCTGCACCAAGAATCAAACCGGCCTTGTGCCGGTTTAATTATTGGATTGTGATAATTAAATAATGCCCAATTGGGCATTATTTAATTTATTAGTTGAACAATGAATCCAATGCTGATTCTACTGTTTCCAATATTGCTTTTTCTTTCGCTTCTTCTTGTTCTTGTTTTTCTTGGCGTGTTTTTTCCATAAGTTCTTGTTTTTGTTTTTGTTCGCGTTCTTGTTCTTCGTATTTTTGTTCTGCGATGTTAAACAGTCGGGCCGTTGCGGATGTTGCTTCTTCTTCTTGGTATACTACTGTTTTGCCGTCAATATTAGATGGATCGTTAGGGACTGTTACGCGTGCGATATAACCCGGTTGCTCAAATGGATCTTCAATTAAGTGTTTTAGGCTTACTCTAATGCCGGTCTGGGGGTGCAGAGCTAGATAACTGCGCTCTTTGTCGGAAATTCTGCCCAAAATATCTTCGCTTGTTTCTATAAGCTGTTTTATTTTATTGAAATTGTTTTCACTCATTTTTTGTGAAATTACCGTGTTGTCAAACATTTTCTTCTCCTTGCTTAAGTTGTATGTGAATATTGTATCACAAACCAACCTTTGTGTTCGGCTTCACACTGACAAAATGGCACAACGCACCGAAAAGCAAGATTTCTTTGATTTTCAACTAAAAATGACAATTTGGTAATTGAAATTACAAAATTTTAATAGGTAAAAAGCGATTGATTTAATCGTTCTATAAAAATGACCAGGTATTAACAAAAAATAAAGGAAAAATTATGTCTGTAATCGGGTACATTCGGGTAAGTTCCAATAAACAAACGCACGAACATCAGCGCTTTGAAATAGAACAGTTTGCAAAAAATACTGGGATTTCAATCGATAAATGGGTTGAAGAAACAATCAGTTCACGAAAACCGTTGCATAAAAGACAACTGGGGGAATTATTGGAATCTTTACAAGACGGGGATATTTTGATTGCTGCAGAAATATCACGACTGGGGCGTTCTTTGCTGGAAGTTATGAAAATATTGGAAAAATGTCTGAATAAAAACTGTCAGGTCTGGACAATCAAAGAAAAGTATCGTCTGGGAAATGATATTCAAAGTAAAGTTATGGCATTTGCATTTGGTTTGTCTGCTGAAATTGAACGGAATCTGATATCGCAACGAACAAAAGCGTCTTTGGACAGTATTAAAGCAAGGGGTAAGAAATTAGGCAGACCGTTTGCAGCACAGTCAAAAAAGTTAAAACTGTCTAAAAACACCAAACGGGTCAAGGAACTGTTGGACAAGGGTGTATCAAAATCACAAATTGCCAGAATAATGGATGTTCAGACCATTACACTTCGCCGGTTTATTCAACGCATGGGTTGGTAAAAAAACATGTACTTTTGACCAAAAACATGTTATTTTATAAAAGTGCCAAGCAAAGTGTCAGGTATTTAAATGTTTTTAATGAAAAAAGCGGTAAAAAGGGTCCAAAAAGCATAAAAATTGCATAAACACGGTTCCCTTCGCCCGCACCATCCGCTTTCGCTGGCGCTGCAGCGAGATTGGGGTTGTAATTGAATCTATAATTCCCTTCGCCCGCACCAAGTTTGAATTTTGGTTTGTTTGAATCGGGTATCCTCTCTTCTTTATCTAAACTCGTTGCTAATAACGCAACTCGTTAAGAAAACGATACGTTCGGATTCCCTTCGTCCGCACCATCCGCTTTCGCTGGCGCCGCAGCGAGATTGGGGTTGTAATTGAATCTATAATTCCCTTCGCCCGCACCAAGAATTCAACCGATCCTTGTGGTCGGATTTATTTTAATAATTATTTGACTTTTGATATTTTTTTGTACATAATATGCGGGCAAATCCCAAAGATTGCCATCTTAATATAACCAGTTCACAGTATGTGTGTGGTACATCATCCGACGAGTTTCGTCCTTGATGGCGGTTTTCTTTGTGATTAAAACAGTTAGAAAAATATTAAAAGGAGCAAAATTATGGCAACTGTTATTCGTTTGGCACGTCATGGTGCGAAAAAACGCCCATACTATCATATCGTTGTTACGGATTCTCGTAATGCACGTAATTCGGGTAATGTTTTGGAAGTCGTTGGTAAATACGACCCAATGCAGGCGAAAGATAGCGATAAGCGTGTTATCTTGAAAATTGATGAAGTCAAGGCTTGGTTGGCCAAGGGTGCACAACCATCTGACCGTGTATATAAATTCTTGGCAAAGGTCGGCTTGGTAAAAGCAAAACCAATCCCAGTTCAGACAAAGAAACATTTACAATCTGAAAAAACACAGATGAAAATTAAAGACAAGGCTGATAAATTGGCTAAAATCGCAGAAGAAAAAGCCGCTGCCGAAGCTGCTGCGAAGGCCGCCGCAGAAGCAGAAGCTGCTGCACCAGCAGAAGAAGCCCCAGCCACAGAAGTTGCTGAATAATTTTTGTTCCGTCTGCCCGGGGCAACCTGGGCAGATATTTTTAACAAGGATATAAAAATATGTCATCAATTAAATTACATGATTGTCCATATACAGATAAAATCGTTTGTGATACGGGTTATAGTGTTAAAGAAACAATCAGACAACGTTTAGATATAAACGATATGTTGTATATCAAAGAACATTATCCTGTTACAACCGAATGTCGTTGCGATCCAAATAAATGCAAACGTTTTTTGGACAAGATGAAACAATTGGAAACGCAAAAAACAAGGTAAAAAGGTTTATAATGTCTTCAACAACATGTCCATATGATGGGGATTTTTGTCAGATAAAACAAGATAGATTCAATCGCTGGAAAGAAGCGGTGGAATATGCGGCAAAAAACAGATTGAATCAAGTGTTCCTAACGTCTGGCGATATGTTTGTAAAGTGTCCACTGGAAAATAAAACGGACTGTGAAAGATATTTGCGTTATTGCTTTATCAAAAGCCAAATAACAAAAACAAAATGACCGAACAAAAACAGATTTTAATTGGTAAAATTGTTGCGCCACAGGGAATCCGTGGCGAAGTTCGTGTACAATCGTTTGCCGAAAAAACGACGGATTTCCAAAAACTTGTCGTAAAAAGTTCAAAATTTAATAGCGGTGATTTCAAGTTTGTGCGTGTCGTACCAAATTCTAATGTCGTTATTGCAAAGATAAATGGAATTGACGACAGAAATGCCGCAGAAGCCCTGCGTGGGACGGAATTGTTTGTTGAACGTGATGCCCTGCCCGATTTGGGTGAAAATGAATATTATCAGGCAGACTTAATTGGTTTTGATGTTCTTCGTAATGGAAGAAAAATCGGCGTTGTGGATTGTTTTCAAAATTATGGTGCCGGTGATATTATTGAACTTGATAATGGTGAAATGGTGTCTTTTATAGGCGCCGATGTAGATGTAAAAAATAAGGTTATTATAGTATGAAAGGTTATTATAGTATGAGTTATAATATAGTAAAATCTTTGCGAACTGTGATGGTTTCGTGCGACAAACCTGGGGATTGTGCGTTGTGTCGTTATATAGATAATAACGAAAAAGATTTGTCTTATATTCTGTCGGACGTAAGTGGACCCAGAAGAAAAGTAATCAGCATCCGTCCTAGCAAAAGTGGATATATGTGCGCAGCAGAAATGATACTAACAACAGATCATGCATATGTAATAGCGAAAAATATTTGTGCCAATTGTACCAATAAATTTAACGAACGTATAAAGCAACGTGAAAGATAAAAATGCACTTTAATATACTAACCATTTTTCCAGAAATGTTTCCGGGAACCCTGTCAGGTGGGGTGGTTGGTCGTGCGTTGGACAAGAAGATTTGGACCTGTGATGTTATCAATATTCGTGATTTTGCAATAAATAATTACGGCAGTGTTGATGATACGCAATTTGGTGGTGGTGCCGGTATGGTTATGCGCCCTGATGTTTTGGGGGATGCGTTGGATTCTATAAAAAATCGTGGCAAGATAATTTATTTTTCACCACGTGGGGCAACGCTAAACCAAAAAATGGTTCATGAATTTGTGGCGGACAAAGATGCGGTTTATACCCTGCTCTGTGGTCGGTACGAAGGAATCGATGAACGCGTTATTGAACAATATGGTATAATGGAATTGTCTATTGGTGATTATATACTGTCTGGGGGCGAAATTGCGGCCCAAGTTTTTGTTGACAGTTGCGTTCGCTTGATGGATAATGTGGTTCACGGTGGTAATGATACCACAGAAAATGAAAGTTTCGAAATCGGGGGGTTGGAATGGCCATTATATACCCGCCCGTCAGTATGGCGTGGACAAAGTGTCCCAGAAGTCCTGCTGTCCGGTCATCATGGCAATATCGAACGGTGGCGGAAACAACAATCGGACGAAATAACAAAACAACGTCGTCCGGACTTAATAAAGGAAAATGAAAAATGAGCATTATTAAAAAAATCGAAGCAGCCCAGGTTGCAAAATTAATGGGCGATAAAAAAATCCCAAATTTCAAGGCGGGGGATACGTTGAAAGTTCACGTTAAAATTAAAGACGGTGATAAATTCCGTATTCAGGTTTTTGAAGGTGTTGTTATCGCACGCGATGGCGGCACGGGAAATAATGCATCCTTTACAGTGCGTCGTGAATCTTATGGGGTTGGCGTAGAACGTAAATTCCCATTGTACAGCCCTTCTATCGAAAAGATTGAAAAGGTTCGTATTGGTAAGGTTCGTCGTGCTAAATTGTTCTTCTTGCGTGGTCTGTCAGGCAAAAAAGCGCGTATCGTCGAAGATTTGTCTGCAACAAGCGCAGAAAAGAATGCAAACAAATAATTTTTATTTGTTTAAAAAAAACGCCCGTTTGGGCGTTTTTTATTAGCGAGATTGTGCCTGTAAAAACAATCGCAGGTTTGTATTTTTGTTTAATGACGGCATAATCCCCTGCTGTGATAGGGCCTGAATTAAATCAACATTAAAACGGAAGCTATCAATCGCAGAAAACTGTTTATAAAAATGTTTTATTGTTGATACATGACAGTATGGCGATAAGTTCAAGGTTATATATCGCCTACCTTTGATTTTGTATGATGTGGCGATGGTTATATATTTATATTTTTTTTCGGTATATATTTTGATTTTTGTACCAACCGGAACGTGGGGTGAATCTACAACTATGGTTCGTTCTGGTATACTGTTATTAAGGCATAATGTTAATGTTTGGAAAAGATGATTTGATTTTGGGGGAGTGCTTTCTTTTACGTACCATTTTTCCATTGTGTTTAACCTTTTATTAGTGTTTGTGCCATTGTTATGGATTCTGGGGTTATTTCGGCGCCACTGATTATGCGCGCGATTTCGTTAATACGTTCGTTTTCTGATATTTCGTGAACACTGGTTGTGGTTTTGTTGTCCGTAACTGTTTTTGAAATCTTAAAGTGTCGGTCGGCATAACCCGCAACCTGGGCGGAATGGGTTATAACCAATGCCTGACCCGATTGTGCAAGTTTGTTCAGCCTTGCGCCAACTGCGGATGCGGTTGCGCCACTAATGCCAGTATCGATTTCATCAAATACAAATGCAATATCGTTATTGTTGTCCGCCAAAACAACACGCATAGCCAACATTAAGCGAGCCAATTCCCCACCCGATGCGGCGCGATGTAGTGGTGCAAATGGTGAACCTGGGTTTGTTTTTATCATGAACGTTACGTCATCTGTGCCTGTTACAGATGGGGCGCATTGGGATATTTCCAACATAAAGTCTGCATTCCCCAGTTTTAAATCAGGTAGTTCTGATAATAAGCGTTCGCGTAAAATGTTTGCGCCTTGGGTGCGTAATTCGTGTAATGCGGTGGCAGATTTTTCAAATTCTATGCGTAATGCGTTCGTGGCGGTTGTTAATTTTTTTAATTCTGCGTCTGAATTATCTATCGCGTTTAATTGCGCAGACATTTGTTCTAATAAATTTGGTAATTCATCGGCCGTTACACGATGTTTACGCGCCGCCGCGCGAATGGCGAACAGGCGTTCTTCGATACTGTCCACAGTATCAGTGTCGGTGGATTCAGGTTCCAAGGATTCAGCAATTTGCGATATGTTTTCCGCGATTTCGTATAATTTATCGATTTGTTCAGAATATGGATTTTCGTCCCCCTTGA
Source organism: Candidatus Enterousia sp. (assembly GCA_045651445.1). Lineage (GTDB taxonomy): Bacteria > Pseudomonadota > Alphaproteobacteria > Rs-D84 > Rs-D84 > Enterousia. The sequence continues at coordinate 6,245 of JAZRSI010000004.1, forward strand.
TGCGTTGCAAAATGTGTGCCACGTTAAAGATTTGCGATTCTAGTGAATTGCCACGTGGATTTAACGCTTGGATTGCGTCGGATAATATTGCGATATTCTTTTCTTGGTTAATAATCGCATTACGACGATTGGAAAGTTCTTCTTCTTCGCCGATTTGTGGATTTAAATTTTGTAATTCGTTTACATTATGCGCCAAAAAATCACGTTCGTTGGCGCTGCGTTCAAGCATTTCTTGTAATTCTTGCAGACGCTTTTTTGCATTGTTATATGCGTGATAATCGTTTTTTGTTTTTATGGATATTTCTTTGAATTCAGCGATATTATTGTGCAAAAACAAATCTAGTGTTTCGCGGTGTGTTGCCTGGTTTAATAGTGTATGGTTCGCAAATTGTCCATGGATTTCAATCAGACTATCCCCGATTTGTTTAAGCGTTTTAATAGATACAGGGGTGTCGTTTATCCAGGCCTTGCTTTTTCCGTCGCTTGAAAGAGTCCTGCGAAGAATAAGTCCGTCTGAAAAATCTATGTCGAATTCGGACAATATTGGTTTTACGGCCGTTGGTACGGCATCAAAATCTGCGACCACGGATGCGTTATCACAGCCGTGGCGAATTAACCCAGTATCAGAGCGTGCGCCAAGCGCCAAAGACAAGGCGTCCATTAATATACTTTTCCCTGCCCCTGTTTCGCCGGTTAAAACATTCAACCCAGAACCAAATTCCAGATTTAGTTTTTCAATTAATACTATGTTCGAGATATTTAGACTTGTTAGCATAGTTTGATTATAGTTTTTTATATGATTTTTTCCAGCATAAAATCGTGGGTCCACAAGATATAGCAACCAATCTGATGCTTCGGATAAATAGAGTGTAGTAAATGCCTATATTCCGATAATTGATGATAATAATTGCCACGGTTTGTTTCTTTGTCGATATCTGACTTGTAGTCCAAGATTAGTATTTTCTTTGTGTCGTTGTCTATAACAAGTCTGTCGATACGGCGGCTAATAAAACGATTGCCAAGATTACCTGCGATTGGTACTTCTGTGTGCGAATTTTGTGAAAAGAATTGGTTTAATTCGGGTCTTTTTTGTATTTGTATTGTTAAATCGTTATCGCCGTGCCAGTTGACGCCATCAAAATAAACGCGGCGTAATTTGGTATGAATTCTTGTGCCTGTGTCAGTTGCGTGTTTTGATTTTTCATGTTTGTTTAAAAGACTATGCAATATCGTCATTTGTTATCCTGATGTATTGAGAAGATTCTTGATCAAAGAAAACGCGCCATAATTGATTGTGCCATGATGTGTCGGGCGCCGATTTGTTTGTTGTGTATCCGTATATGTATAGTTCGTCGCGGGCCCTGGTCATTGCGACGTATAATAGGCGATAGTATTCTTCGATATGTTTTTGTGTCTGGTTGTCTATGGCGTCTAAATGTTGGGCACTATTGGTGCGTTGTGGCGACCATATCCATACAGGGGTGTCATTTGATGAAATTGGGGATATGTTATCTGTGGATGGAACTTTTGTTGTGTCAATAAGGAATACAACTGGCGCTTCGAGACCTTTGCTGCCGTGTACGGTTACAATACGAACGCCACTAGAAGCGTCCATGTCGCGTTTGATTTCGCTGTTGCCCGTGATAAACCATTTTAGGAAATGGTATATCGTACCGGTTTGCGTTCTTTCGTATGATAGGCATATGGTCAAAAATTCTTCGATTGGATCGATAACTTGGTTCCCCAGACGTTCAATAAATTTTGTTCGGATATTGTCCGTGTTTAATATATGGGTAAAAAATGAATACGGCGCCATATGCTTTGATGCCAATGCAAAGTTTTCTAGTTTGTTGAAAATATCGTTATGGGATTTTTCCAATATTTCATAAATTGTTATTGAATCTGTATCGGGCGCTTGTGATTTGCGGTCGTTGTTTATTTTATTTCGCAATTGGCATAATTTAAAAATACTGTCTTGATTCAAAGCAAAAATCGGACTTCTTAATACACAACATAAACTATAGTCGTCCGATTGATTTATGCACCAACGGGACAAATTTAACAAATCTTTTATTGCGGAAAATTGTGGCAAAATAATCCTGTCGCTACCTGCGACATCGATGTTTAGTCGTTTTAATTCGGATATCAACAGCGGTGCAAAAGGATTTCTTTGTTGTACTAGCACCATTATGTCTTGGGCGGAATATTTTCCCGAAAGAATCATAGTTTTTATTTTTTCTGCAATGTTTTTTATGTATTCTTTGCGGGTTGTTTCAGTTTCTTTCTTTGAAATTATTTTGTGTATTTCAACCGCGCCCAATGCATTTTGACGAAAGCACTTATGCGGATTGTTCGAGAAGTTAGATAAACTAATAACGTCTGGGTCTGAAAAAAGCTTGTCTACGGCATAAAGCACAGGGGCGCTAGAACGAAAACTTTGAGTTAGTGGGACTTCGCGGATTGTGCGCAGATTTTGTGTTATTTGTTGCGATATTGTTTCGCGACTATCGGCAAATGCCTGTGGGTCGGCCCCTTGGAATCCGTATATAGACTGCTTTGTGTCGCCCACTACAAAAATAGAATTGGGATTTTCGGCCGTGCAACCATCTGCAAAAAAATCACCAGATAACATATTTAATATATCCCATTGCATTGGGGCGGTGTCTTGGGCTTCGTCCACCAAAATATGATTTAAAGACAGATCCAGTTGAGATAAAACCCATCCCATAGTGGATTTATTGGAAAATAAGCGTCTGGTGTAAAGAATCAAATCATCGAAATCTAACAAGTTTTGTTGTTTTTTTGTGGCTTTGTATTGTGTAGCAAATGTTGCCGCCAGATCAAATAACGCCAATGTATCATCAAAAATTTGTTGGTTTATATTGTGTTGGTTTTGTTGATATACGGCATCTTGTTCGGCAACTAAGTAATCGCGTTTTGATACATGTGTACGCTTGGCGCCGGTGTCCGTTAAGTATGCGGATTTATATTCTTCGAAATCTATAGTTTTATCAATAAATTGTTTGGTTTTTTGTATAATGACTTCTAAAAACTGTGCCGGCTTTTTTGCGTTTTTTTGTTCTGCGTCGGCTTCCAGAATAATTATTTCCAGTTTTTTTGTGTTAATTTTGTAATCTTGGGCGTTTTTTAGATTTAGATAATTCTTAGTCGTTTCAATAAAGTATTCGCGATATTTAACAATGTCTTCTATGTCAAAAAATTGTTTGTACAATCCGCATAATAATGTTAATAATTCTGAAAGATAATTTTCGGATACTCTGTTGACCATATGTTCAAACGCGGCCTGTATATTGTCTGATGTAATGGTAGAGTTTACCATTTTCGAAAATGTGTCTTGTAATAATGTTCTTTGTGCCGCGTCAGATATCAGTGTCCAAGATGGTGATATGCCCGCCTCTATCGGAAATCGATGTAGAATTTCTTCGCAAAAACCATGAATGGTTTTTATTTTTAAGACATCAGGATTGTCGATGTATTTAAAAAATATGGTGCGCGCTTTTGCTAAATCGTTCGCGCTCGGGCGTTGTTCAAACGCAATTCCGTATAATAAATCGGATAATTCTTCATCGCTTGCCATTGCCCATTTGCGTAGTGCAGACAAAATTCGATTCCGCATTTCGCCCGCCGCCGCATTTGTGTATGTTAGGCATAATATTCCGGACGTTCCATAGGTTGGTGTGCGAAATAATATTCGCAATAAACGTTGAACAAGGACGCTGGTTTTGCCGGTTCCGGCATTTGCCTGGACCCAAATGTCTTCGGTTGGGGTTGCGGCAATGTCTTGTACCGGTGATAAAGTTTGTTTTTTTGTCATTTCTGTCCTTGCTTTATTGTGAATATTTTAGTATAAATCCAAGTAAACTGCAAGATATATAAAATTGCATTATTTTTAGGGGGAAAGAATGGATTATCTACAAGTTTTAGTAATGGCGTCCGCGGTGCTGGGCGGTTTGTTGTTTGTTGCATTGGTGGGGTTGTTTTTTGTTTCGCGCAAATCTCAGAAAACTATGCAATCGGTGTTGGATATTGTTTTGCAACCAGAGCGCGCCAAGATTGCCGATGCAAGACGGGTGTTAGAAACGGTTTTTGCCGACGAAATGACAAAACTTAATCAGGTTTTTCAGGGGATGTGTGATACATTAAATTCCCAAATTGCAATTGCTGATGAAATGAAGCAATCCTTGACAGTTCAAAATGATGCCCTTGTTGCCGTGGCGGATGACGCAACAAAGAAATTGGTTCAGATGTCGGGGCGGTTGGATAACACTGTTGGTGGATTGGGGCAAATTGTAGAGTCGCAATCATGGAAAGACGTTGAAGAGTCAACAGAAAAATTTTCCAATACAGTCAATAACTTGATGGATAATATTAAAGCAACTTCTGAGGCGACGACGGATACAACAAATCAAATACAAACCCAGATTGATTCTTGGATTGAAAAGGGAAAATATCTGACCGAACATTTGCAAAATGAATTTAACACCAATGCGGATCAGATGAAGACTATCACGGATGAAGCGAATATTATGCAAAATAAAATTTCAGAAATGTCCAAGTCGGTTGTTAATGATTTTAATGATATAAAAACCTCTGCGACAAACTATGAAGAAATTATGGTTAAAAATGATTCTTTGTTGAACGGATATTTGGATAAATTGGATTCATTTGGGAATCAGTCGAAGAAACAACTGACAAATCAAATGAACAAACTTATAAATACGGCGAACGTTGTTGCCGGTCAGGTGCGTTTAACAGAATCTTCGATAGATAAACAAACACGCAAATTAACCGACGCGGTTGAAACAATGATGGCGTCTGCCACCACGACTGAGGCATCTGTTCGCGGAATTTCAACAGAATTGGCGGGGCTTACAAATCGTTTTGATAGTGAAATCAAAGAATTCGCAGATGGTGTTGTTAACGAATTAAAGACAGTTTCTGGGGTTGCTAATGCGACATTGGAAAACACAAAAACTGCGGCGACGGCTTTTTCGGAATCTGTCAAGGCGATGGGGGTTGGGGTTCGTGAAACCTTGATAGAAATGAATACGGCGCATACACAGTTGTCAGGACAATCGGAAAGTCTGATAAAGATGTCTAGTGAAACGACGGCACAATTACAACCGTTGTCGGCGTTGATTGAACGGTATTTTTCTGCCCTACCCGATTTGTCCCGCGGTTCAGTCGAAGCAAGCGCAACATTGGAAAATATTATCAATTCTTTGAATGAAAAATTATCCCAGATGAAAGATACCGTTGCGGATTCTACGACGGCGATTTCTGATTCTGCGGGTAAATTAGAAGATTTGGCCGGCGCATCGCGTCAACAGATGATAGATTTAATGTCTGATTATGCCAAGGCGGTTGATACAATGCAGACTTTAAATAAACAGATGATGGTTGCGCGCGCAACAGCGCCAATGGACGCAATAAAAGCGGCACCAACGGAATCGTTCGGCCATGTTAGTTCACAGGATTTTCTGGTGCAAATAAATCGTACAATGGAAAAATTGCACGAACAAGCCATGGATTTAACACGTGCAACCGGCGCAGAAATTCCAGATGTTGTTTGGAAGAAGTATCATAGTGGTGATGTTTCTATCTTCTCTAAATGGTTGGCGAAAATGTTAAGTGCGGCGGATAAAAAACGCGTTCGTGAAATGATAAAGTCTGATACCGTGTTTAAGTCCCAGTCGCAACAATTTGTTCGTAGTTTTGACAAGATTTTATCTGCGGCAAAACAAACAGATAATCCGGATGCGGTTGGTGCTAAATTAATCAAGACCGATTTGGGACAGATTTATGTTGTGTTAAAAAATTATGTTTAAAAAAATCCCCGTTTTGGGGATGTTTTTTATACATTCGCTGAATAAATTAACGTTTTTTGGTAAAGACCTTGTCAAATAAGTTTACGTACCATTGGCCAACAAAGTTTTTATCTTTGTATTTTGTCCCAGCCCATAATGTTAAGGGAAATATTACGCCCGTTGCGGCACAGCCCAGAAAATAACTCGCAATCGGGTCTTTGGCGTCCATCAGCGTAGGTGTCGCCAAAAGAAATGTCATTCCAGCCCACGCGGTTGTGCCCTTGGCAATATTGACCAATAGGCGTTTATCAAATTTATTTTTATTCATGATTTACTGCCTTTTATGTGAATTATAGTCGTTGCGATAAAAAAAATAAAGAAAAAAAAGCCCCCGATTGGGGGCTTAGATTACCAAGGTTTATGTCCCAGTGCACAAGTTGTTTCACAGCGACCTGTCTTTGGATTCCAAATACGACTGCCGGTTTCGTCAGAGTATTCAGATTCAAAACAGATTTCGATACATTCGTTGTTTTCCAGGATGTATCTTTCGCCTTGATACATACAGGCTGCAATTTCACAACCCTTGGCCCATGAACTTACCCCAAGGGCGTTCGGGCATACTACACATGTATCGTTTTGAACTTCGTAACCCGCTTCGCAGATTTCTGCAATACATGTTCCCCATGTTCCATTATCTTTCCATTCTTGATAACCAGAACCGTTTGCGGTTAAGCAACTGCGTGTATTTGGTACACAGGTGTTGTTTTCAACGTGATAGTCTGATGCACATTCTGTTACCGTGCACGCGCCATAACTATTTGTTGCGTCATCCCAGTTTTGTGTGGCAACCGTTGCGTTTGCGATTTGCTGTGAACAATCTGTGAAGTTTGATTCACATGTTTCGCAGTTATAAAAAAACGCCAAATGGCGTTTTTTTATTCAAGTCCGTTTAATGTCTTTAATAATTTATAAACTATTTCACGCTGATCATCACTGCGCAGGCGCCAATACATATTTATCAACTGTAATGTTTCATTCTTTGCCAATGGATCATCCGGATTCTTGTCCCCAAGACAGGACTTTGGCAATCTGCCGTTGCGGGGTTCGTGATCAATATGTCCCGGCAAGCCAGAAAAGAAAAATGCAATCGGTGTTTGTAACGCAACGCTTAATTCAAATAAACGCGACGCAGATATGCGATTGCCCGCAGTTTCATATTTCTGAATCTGTTGAAAAGTTACACCGCATAACTTGGATAAGTCTTTTTGTGATAGCCCCATCATAACACGACGTAACTGCATACGCCGGCCAATGTGTTCGTCAACATTTGTAGTAGTCGTTTTTGTAGCCATGTGCCCATCCCTTGGAATAAGAATATTTTCTTTGACTTGGATGTTATACTATTTTTCTTTTGATTTTGCAATTAAAAAACGGTAACCTATCCCAGAATCTTACAAGGAAAAGGAAATGTTATGAAACAACCGATAGTTTTGTGTATATTGGATGGTATGGGGATAAATGAAAATAAAAATAATAATGCCGTGGAATTGGCAAATACCCCGTTCTTGGATAATTTGATTAAAAAATATCCACATGCAAAAATTAATGCCAGTGGCGTTGATGTCGGTTTGCCAGACGGCACAATGGGTAATTCCGAAGTCGGACATATCACAATCGGTGCAGGACGCGTCGTGAATCAATTCTTGCGCAGATTCCAAATCGAAAATTGGGATGAAAATAAAAAACTAAATCATTTTATTCAATCTGTGAAAAATAACGGTGGGATGGTACACGTCGCAGGTCTGATGTCTGATGGACGGGTGCATTCTAATGTCGAAGATATTGTTGTAATTGTAAAATATATTATAAAGGCTGGTCTGGACACGTGTTTGCACTTTATCGCAGATGGACGTGATACTTTGCCAAAATCCGCAGGACAATATATCGAATTAATCCAAAATGAATTATCACAAGAGTTTGTTCGCGGACAAGTTCGATGGGGAACGATTTCTGGACGTTATTATGCGATGGATAGAAATCAAAATATGGATAGAACGCAACTGGCCGTGGATGCAATTGCAAACGCAACCGCGCAATATCATGCAAAAACTATTCAAGATGCGCTGAGAGATGCTTATGCACGTGGCGAAACGGACGAATTTATCAAGCCAACCGTTATTGACGGGGATGTAAAAATCACCAAACATGATGGATTTTTGTTTGGAAACTATCGTAGTGATCGCGCCCGTCAAATAATGCGCGAAATGCATAAAACGGGGGCTGAAATACTGTGCTTTTCACAATATGGCGAAGGGTTGAATGAAATTTGCCCTGCCCTGATAGAAGATGAAACTGTTTTGAATACGTTGGGCGACGTTCTGGAAAAGAATAATTTGTCCCAATTGCGTATCGCAGAAACAGAAAAATACAATCACGTAACATACTTCTTTGATGCAGAAAGAAATATTGATTTTAAAAATGAAAAAAAAGTTTTAATCCCGTCGCCAGATGTTGCAACCTTTGATATGAAACCAGAAATGTCTGCGGTTGAAATTACCGATGCTTTGTTGCCTTTGTTGGGTGATTTTGATGTAATAATATTGAATTACGCAAATGGCGATATGGTTGGACATACAGGGAATGTTAATGCGGCAATTCGTGCGATTGAAACACTTGATGCGCAGTTGGCGCGGTTAGTTCCCGCCGTTCAAAAATTAGGTGGCACCGTTTTAATTACCGCAGATCACGGGAATGCCGAAAAAATGTGGGATGACAAAAACAATGTGCCTTGGACGGCGCATACAACAAATCCTGTAAATTTAATTGTGGTAAGTGATAAAATCACCACGGTACAAAATGGTGGGCTGTCTGATATCGCCCCAACGATATTGAAATTGTTAGGTATTGAACAACCACGTGATATGTCAGGACATAGTTTGGTGTAACAAGAAAACAAAAAATAAATGATTTTCATACTTGCATTTAATTTTATGTTTATATATAATACACCACGCAGGAGCGTTGGCAGAGTGGTAATGCAGCAGATTGCTAATCTGTGACCGAAATTTTTGGTCCATAGGTTCGAGTCCTATACGCTCCGCCAGAAAATTTAACCCACCGAATGGTGGGTTTTTTTGTGCGGACGTTGGACGAGAACCGTAAAGGTTCGATACGAAGTAGATTTGGGAAACGCAGTGCACACAAATCGTTACGAGTGGAGAGGGGTATCCCCAACCCGAAGGGATGGGGAGTCCAGTCCTATACGCTCCGCCAGAAAATTTAACCCGCCATTTGGCGGGTGTTTTTTTGTGATATGACTGTATCGTTTACTTCCATGCTTTATAGCCGGCATTACATGTGGTTATGCATTTGTTATTTCTCCAGATGCGGGTACCAGTGCTATCGGTATAGCCTGATTCTGGGCAGATTTCAACACATGTATTGTTTTCAATAACAAATCTTTCACCATGATTTAAACAGGTCGCGATTTTACAGCCTTGGGCCCAAGAACTTACATTCGCCGCGTTCGAACACTGTACACAACCGCCGATTCCAAGTTCGTAACCATTATTACATTCGGTTTCTTCGCAATCGCCCCATTCGCCGTTGTCTTTCCATGTTTGGGTACCAGAACCATAATCCGTTTCGCATTCCCGGACGTTCGATACGCAAGTGTTGTTTTCGATGTGATATTCGGAAACACATTCTGATACTATGCATGCACCGTATTCCTTGGACTTTTCGTCCCAGGTTTTTGTCGCGATTGCGGCATTTTCAATATTGTCCACGCAATCTATACCATCAGGCGCGCATGAATTACCATCTGCGTGATATCCAGACATACAAGTTTGTACTGTGCATTGTTCAATGTAAGTTAATACGCCGTCTTTGTTTGCGCATTCGTTACAATCATCGCCATTTAATTCCCAGCCAGGGTTACAATATACATACTTTGTACATTCGTTATTGGCGCCAAATTCAACACAGCCACCCTTTTGTACTTGTGTATAACATTCTTCTTCGCCAGATGCACCTGCAAGGGAACTTGTACCATTTGGACAGGCCTTTTTGCCAGTTCCGGCCGGGCAATAAGAACCCGCAGGACATTCTGAACAGTTCGTGCCATTTGGATAATATCCATCTATACAGGTCAAAGAACCGTTATTGTCAAACGACTTTATTGCATTCATATATTCTTTTAAGCCACTTACAGTTAAAGAGTTAAGAACATCTGATGTGTCAAGATAACGATAACACGATGTTTCTGCACTGCCTGCGGATTGACCACAGGTATAAATATTCCCTTCGGTGTAGATGTTGTTTTCGATGCTGCTGCATTCGGTATAACAACTCTGACAGATGCCGTTTTCGGGGTGGTTACCGCTTTCGCATCCACAAGCGCCGTCAACATCACTGGTGCAAGCGTTCCATTTCGCAGTCATTGTGATTATTGCCCCATTTGTTGTTGTTAGATTTGATACTAACACTTCATCGGCATATAGATTGCCATCATTTCCAGACCAACCCGCGAAACTATATCCCGCCTTTACCAAGTTAGATGCCGATGGAATAGTTCTTGTTTCGTCGTATTTCAGCGTCATAGAACCTATTGCGCCCGTTGCGCCATTGGTGTCAAAGGCAATCGTATATTCAATTGGCGACCATGATGCTGAAAGCGTTTTTTCGCCTAGATCCGTTGTGCCAATTGTAAATACTTTATTAGGTGTGGCACAGGTGTCCATTGACCCTTGGCACCAACCGTTAAATATATAACCCGTTTTTTCAAGTGCGCCAACCGTTGCACCCTTTCCATAAGTATATGTTGTTGGCATACAGTTTTCAGATGTGCAACTGCCACCATTTGGATTATAATTAATCACATAGACATTTGCCGTACATGTGTTAGAAGATTCTTTTTTAGAATATCCATCATTACATGTACATTCTGTGGCATCACCATATCTGCTGCTGTTGGCGGGACAAGGTGTACATTTTGCAGTTGCAGATTCATTGTCAGCGTTATTAACAGTTGGGTTATAGTAATTGTCGTTACATGTAACGGCATACTGACAAACGTTGTCTATTGTATCTGTATTTACCGCGGTTGCATTAGTCGTCGTTGCGGATGGGCAATCCTGCCAAACTGCATACAATGTAAATGCATCGTTTGTAGTTACCTTGGTCAAGTCTGCCCCAGTGGTATAATCTGCATTGGTTGCGTTTGCATCTTTTGCCCAACCAACAAAGTACTTGGTTCTGTTGGCCATTCCGACATAACTTGGTGCAACACAATTAGCATCATATTCACCGTATGTACATGTTATGTTCCCAGGCGCCGTGCCAGTACCACCGTTTATATTGTACGTAATGGTAAACACGGTCTTGTTCCATTGTGCCAAGAATTCAACAGAACTAGGTTCATTCGCAAAGGTGAGTGTCAATTCGTTGCCCGCGTCATATGTGGTGCCATCTTGGTTGTATTTCCAACCCGCAAAGGTATAGCCCGGAGCATTGCATCTGGAACTGTCTGGAATTGTAAATGTTGTATTATATTCCATGGTTTCTGTAAATTCTGCGCCGCCACCACTTTCACCGCACATCCAGCTGACTGTGTATGTTTTGATTTCAAGCTGTGGATATAGCTCTATCGCACCACCCGTACCAGTTGTATCATCGGCATAATCACATTCACCAACCGCAAATTTCGTTATTGGGGTGTCGCAAGATGCCGAATTTACACACCAGCCGTTGAACGTATAACCAACCTTATTCACAGATGGTAATGTGCGTTCGTTTAGTACGTTACAAGAATAATATACAGAATCATCTGATGACAATGTTTCACCGGTTCCCAACTTATAAGAAATTGTTGTATCCGATGTTTTTTCCCAATGTGCGTACAAGGTTTTATCCCCAACAGTTGACCATGCCAAGTCGGATTCAAATGGATTTCCCTGCCCGTTTCTATTGTCGTACCAGCCAACGAATTTGTAGCCCAATTTTGTACAAGTTGGTGATTCAACGGTTACTTTTTCGCCAAATGTAACATCTTGGCTTTTGACCACGGTATTATCGTTTTCATCAATGTTACAAACATACGACAATGTATATGTGATTGGTTCCCATTGCGCTGTAACTTTTTCGATAGAGTCAAAACTATCAAATGTCCATGTGATGGTTTCAGATGCGGCGTACGTATCGTTACCTATTTCCCAGCCAGTAAATGTATAGCCGTCCCTTGTACAGAATGCAGACTGCAATGTGTATTCTTTGTCGTATTCGATGCCGGATTCATATGTATAGCCGTTATTAAATGTACCACTACCACCATTACAGTCGTATTCGGCAGTATATGTTTTGGCTTCCCATACCGCATACAATGTAACGGTTGTGCCATTTTCTGTGGTTAAGTTATAAATCCAATCATTATTAAATTGCTTTGCACCATAATCTATCACTGTTGCATCTTTGGTCTTTGCCAAGCCCAACAAATTATATCCTGTACGGGTAAAATTAGGTGTGGCTATGTTATTTGGCGCATCATAAGTTGCACTAATTGATGATATATTCCCAATGCCGCCGTTGGCATCAAACGCAATCGTATATGTAATTGGTTTCCAAACCGCGTATAATGTTATTGTGTTCTTATCCGTGGTTGGTGTCATGATGGAGCTGCCATTTGCGTTATTTTCGTATTCCGCAGATGAAGAAGCACTATTTTTTGCCCAACCTTGGAACAAGTAACCTTCCTTGGTAAATTTATTCGATTCTAAATTTTCAGATACCTGGTATTCAAAATCTTGGGTGTAAGGATTACCAGTTCCACCATTTGCATCAAAGGTAATAGTAAATGCGATTGGTGTCCATTTGGCGGTTACTGTTGTATTTGATGCAAAGACCGTATAATTCGTGGTCAAAGTGCCATCTGGCGCAACAATTTCGGCATTGTTGCTGTCGAAGATACCCGCGAATGTATATCCCGCCTTGGTTCTTGGGGTTATAGAATTCGTATTCCATCCGGTTCCATACGTCAAATAAATAGTTTCATTTGGCGTATCGTTATCCCAATCGATTGTTATAGTATATTCATTGGCAGACCAATGTGCGTACAAGGTTGTGTCATCTGTAATATCCCATGTTTTAACAGATTCACCGTTCGCATTATAATACTGCGTTCCACCAGATTGTGCATTATACCAGCCGGCGAAGGTATAACCCGTACGGGTTGGGGCCGTTGTATCGATTGTTGGCATATCACTATCGTATGTCGCGGTTACAGGTGCACTTTGGCCGCCGGCACCACCGTTTGCATCAAACGATATGATGAATGTATTCGCGGTCCATTGTGCGGTATAGGTCAACGTTGTGTCTTCTATACATGTTCCCTTTTCAACCTGTGTAACAGATTGTCCGTTATGTAACCATCCGACAAATGCGTATCCGGTACGTGTTGGGATTGGCAAATCCCATGTTTCAGTATCCGCAACACAAGTTGGTGCAGTATATCCATCTGGCAAACGGCCACTATTGGTTTCGAACACTATCGTGCTGGCGCCATATTGGGTATATTTTGCCGTCAATGTAACTGCGTCGTCAACCTTCCATAACTTATCAGAAACAGGCTTGTTATCCGCGGTATAATATTGTTCGTTATTATAATACCAACCATCAAACCTATGCCCTTCGCGGGATGCTTTGAAATCGATTTCTGGCAATTCGGCGTCATACGTCATTGTTGCGCCGGCAGTGCCATTTGTTAATTCGTTGCCGTTTGCGTCGTACAATTTACCATCGCCTGCGCTGAAAGATACGCTATATTGCTTTGCGGTCCATTGTGCATACAGAGTTTTATCCCCCGTGTCGGACCATTTAAATTCCGCTGTGCCGTCGGCGGCAAAGTACTTGGTTCCATCGATGGTTGCGTCGTACAATCCTTTGAATTCGTATCCTTCACGTGATGCAACAAGCCCACTAATATTTGTTTGTGCATCATAGGTAGCAGTTACAGAATTTGGACTAACCGTACCGCCATTTCCGTTGATTGTTATATTATATGTGTTTGGTGTCCATTTTGCATACAGCGTGATATTGGATGTCGTCAACGTATTGTTGTTCGAAAGAACAATTTTTCCGTCTTCATTTATAAACTTGATATCAGAAATTGTACCGTCGTCGTTCTTGATACCGTATCCATTAAATGTGTATCCGGTACGTGTTGGTGCATCAAATTCAGTTACGCTTGTTGTACAAGTTTTGTCCCCACACCAACCCGTTGCGTATTTTTGATAATACGTCTTGGTTGCAGGTGTGTCGGAATAATTATCGTTAAATGTTACCGTGTATGTTTCTGGTTCATATATTGCGTATAATGTTATTTCCGAATCATTAACATTTTTATCATTTACGATTTCATCGGACCAATCGGCTGTACATTGTTCTTTCACATCCAGAACATCAACGCCGTCCAAAGACCAACCAACGAATTTGTAACCCGGCGCATCGTATCCAACCTTTGGTTCAATACAAATAGCGTTATTATACGTTAATATTTCTGATTTCATTTGTGCGGTTTCATCGCCATTTAAAGAACATGTTGTGCTTGATGGGCAATTTTTATCAAATTTGATTGTGTATTCTTTTGGTTCCCAATATGCGCGAATTGTGGCCGTAGTAGAATCGGTAACATCAACATTCCATACCGCCCCAGTTGTTGCAACACTACCATCGGCATTATAAAGCTTTGGGTTGTCTGAATTGTTTATATAATGCCACCCAGAAAGAGTATATCCGAAACTGGTTGGTGCCGTATAGCCATTGATTTCTGGAACAGGTTCACCATAAGTAACCGTTGTTGTTGCGGTCGGAACACTGCCGATTACAGTTTGGCCAGTATTTTCATTTAAATCAAAGCTTAGATTCCAAGTCTTTGGTGTACATGTGATGGTGGCGCCACTATTTTCAATAAAGTATTTTGAATCAATTGTTATACCCGTGCTGGCATCACCGGCTGTGCAGCCGTATTCATTACCCGTTTCGCAACCGAATTCGTATCCAGATTTACACCAGAATGTACACTTGAACCCAATACCGCCTGCGGCATCAATATTGTCCAAAGAAGGGGTTGCACTGCCCACTGTTGTTGAATCGCTTGGGCACGCATCAGCAATGTTGACATAACAGCCAGAATACGTTTTGTTGCCAGTTGAACCCGCAGGAATACTTACCGGCCATTGGCATGGGCCGTATTCGTTATTACCCAAATTTTCCTGCCAGCCGAAATAATAAT
Source organism: Candidatus Enterousia sp. (assembly GCA_045651445.1). GTDB lineage: Bacteria > Pseudomonadota > Alphaproteobacteria > Rs-D84 > Rs-D84 > Enterousia. Next base: position 21,359 of record JAZRSI010000004.1, read on the forward strand.
ACGAACTACCTGCTGCTTGGGATTCTAACAAAGGCATTGCGACTTCTGTTGGATTATTGGCGTCGTATGTATATGTAACGGTAACGGCACCGTTGTCTTTTACATAAGGAAGATTACTTACAGTACCAGTATCAGCCGTCAAAGGAATTGCGTATCCGGGAGCTGGTGCAAACCGTGCCGTATATTGGTTGGTTATATTAGAATACAATCTATTTGGTACTTCATTATTGAGTTCTCTTGCGTAATCGGTTATTTTACCATATTGATCAACCCAATAGATTTTTTGGGCATCGCCTTCTGAATACATACCATAAAAAGTATATCCTTCTTCAGTATTCTCGCAATCTTTTCCTGTAAATATCGTATCGTCTTCCCCCAATTCCTTACGATTGTTAGATGTATCTGTTACAAACCATTTTCTTTTGGTTGATGTTTGTTGATAAGATAAGTTTATACAGTTCTTAGGGTAATCATATACGGATGTATAAATTGCCGTCCAATCCAATTCCGTATTGTCAATATTGGAAAAAACATTGCTATTCAACAAACAATTTCCAAATTCTTCTGTTAAATTACCGCTTGCGTCTGTTATATAAACTCTATCCATTGTATAGTCAAAACATCCATTTATATAGTATCCTTGCGTTAACTGATAACCCGTCGCAGTTGGCATTGTTATTTTGGTTATAGAATTACTTGCGTCGCTATTGTCATAAATTGCATTTTGCTTATCTGTGTTATCTACCGTATATTTTCCTGTGAAATATATTTTTTCAATTCCGTTTGTTCCAGTTGTATCAGCTGGGATATTCGGATTTAAATTTATTGTATAAATATCAATATATGCCGGTTTCAATGTTAATGGTGCATTACATTTATCCGCAGGAATTTTGGTGTAAACTTTGCCATCTGTATCATCTGCAATCTGCCATCCAATAAATTTTTTACCATCTTGTTTTAAGATATCTATAAGTGTGGCATTTAAATTAGTTTCTGTATTCTGGGAACATGTTTTCGCCCAAGTTTCTGGAATGTTCGCGATAAAAATATCACTTACACCATCTGTGTTCTTGTAAGTAATGCCATATTCGTTAATAACACACCCACCAGACAACTCTTGTGTTGTGCCAGAAACAGTTATAGTATCGCCACCGACACCATTATTAAAGCCATCTGCACATGACGCAGAGCAAGATGCAATATTATTGACAATGCTTACAGTTGTTTCACCTTGAACATTTGTCAAATTACATGTTATGTCTTGTGCGTAATAAATAGCGCCTGCGGAGAGCATTAGGTTGCCATATGTTCCCGCTGGTAATATAATGTTTCGGCTTGGGGTTTCATTTTTGTAGTTACATGTGTTTTCGCCATTAGCACACGCAACAGTCCAACCTTCAAACACTAAGTCAGAACGGTCAATATCTGTTAAAATATTTGTTTCTGATTCTAAATTGTACGTATATGATTTTGTATTTCCAACTGCTGCGGATGCACCAGAACCACCGGGAACAAAATACTCAATTGAATAAGTTGTGGGGGTACAATATGGTTCCATAGAAACAATTTCGCCATCATAAGTTCCTTTAAACACGCCTTCTGACAGACCGTTGGTAGCCGGTACGACATAGTGTTCTTTATCACACTTTATGTGTTCAAACGTTGGTATATTATTATCGATTTTTATACTACCGTTTAACAAACAATTTTTACATTCTGCGGGAAATTCTACCCCTTGCCACTGGGCGTACAAAATTATACTTGAGGTGCTATTGTATTTAGTAACAACAGATGTTCTATCATAATCATAATATTTATTTTGTTCATTATCATAAAAACCCGCAAATAAATTTTCAGATCTTGTTGGATATTCGCGGAGCGATGGCATATTTTCCCCATTTGCGATAACACAAGTATATGTTCCGTCATTGGACATTGTGCAATTATCATTATTAAACATATTTTCCGGGAATTTGCCACCATTCGCATCGAATGTTAATGTATAAGTATCAACGTATAAGGCATATAAAGTTATATCGTTCAATGGCATTTTGCTCTCGGTATTGATTTTCATGCCGTCTTCATACGCCCAACCAACAAACCTTTTGTTATCTGGTGTTTCACAAATTTCATCTTTTATGTAATTGTATATATATTCATCATATCTTATTTCTTTGGATGTTGATTGTGAATCCGCATCGCACTTTAAAGTCATATTATAAGGTTTGCCTTCTGGATATGACTGATAGAAATCATACGAACTGTATCCGTCTGGAAGTTCAGGCATTGTACAATCTTCTTTACTAGCACAAAAGCCAATGCTCTCATAGGTATCGTTATTTGATACACCAAAAATTTCAAATCCTGTTGTTTCGTATTTGGCTTTATCAGCGTCATCAATACATTTATCATTCATAATATTTATTACTTCTGTAACATCAACTGTGTCGCCAGCGTTATAATAAAACCCAACACCATCCGCAAGTTCATCATCAGAACATGTAACAGTAACATTGTTTTTTATACATTTAGAACTACTAGAATCATATTGTGCGCCATCATCACAGGAATATTCAATCTTTATTTCGGGTGCGCTTTCTGTTGTAACAATGTTTAGTTTACAGCCGTTTTCATCGCTGGCGCAGTTTTTTGCCCATTGCGCGTATAGAGTAACCGCGGATTCTGGGCTGTTCATTTCGTCTGTTTTCGAATTATTCCCTGTGTTAAAGGTCCCGTCCGGTAAAATTTCAATAATATCTTTTTCAATAGTGGTATTATTAAGGGTGTAAGCGTCCCTTAAATGTGATCCACTGTGAAAATACCCCAGGAACGTATAACCATCGCGCTTTGGCAGATTTTCGGGATTTAATTGACTGATTTTATTTCCGCTGGTACAGGTTTCGCCTGTGTACCATCCAGACAAACTGGTATCGGTTGTGTTGTTCCAATAATAAAGGCTATCATAACAACCCGTTGCGATATCACAAGCGGGGATACCAGCTTTTGAATCGCATGAAGAACTCTCGCATGGGTGTAAATTAACAGTCTTGGCATTAGCGGCACAGACCGGAGTGTCGATAGATTCATCACAGACAAAGATTGTCTCTTCTGTATTATTATAATTATAATTATTACAGAAGTCTTTTATGTTATCTTCGGTAAAATATTGACCGGCCATATTAAGATTTTCTATACGATACCTTGTACAGTTTCCTTCGCCGATATCACTCATATCGCACCATTCAAGATCAAAACTATCCGCCATCGGGGATGCACCATCACTTGACCTGACCAATATATCTACCCATAATGCCAATGCGGCGTTGGTGCCAAAAATCCCAAATACAAAAGTTGATAAAACGCCCAGAATTATGCGAAATTTCTTCATTTTCCCCTCTTATTACCTTATAGGGTAGAAAAATTAGGCATATTTACGCAAGTGAAAAAAAATCTTTTTGTTGTTTTTTATCTATTCCCCCCACCCCGGAATTACACCGCCAATAAATTGTCGGTAATTCCGACCCGCCACACACCGGGGGCAGGAGAAATTTGCAAGATATATTTATCATTCCTGTTTTTTCCCTTGTCATTCCTGCGAAGGCAGGAATCGGGTCTATACAGTGCGCAGTGAAACGAAGCCAAATTTACCACTACCCCGGCACCTTCGTGCCACCCCTTCGCCAGCGAAGGGGATTAACCCGCCACACACCGAGGGCAGGAATTTTATGCATA
>JAZRSI010000005.1:0-9775 GCA_045651445.1 Candidatus Enterousia sp.
CGGGATTGTGGTTCAACATCTGCCTGCAAGAAATTTTTGTAGGAATCATATTGAATTTCAACTAAATCAGGAAGCGGAGTTTGCAAAAAACTTTTACCAAAAGATTTTCTAAATTTCTGGATAACTGCCATCGGTTTTAATCCTTTTTTTGTGTGTTTTGTGCAAACGAACGATAAACAGAGCAAAAAGGAGATTGTTAAACAAATTGTGATTTAAATTTTATAAAAGTATCGATAATTATTTTCTAATTATCTTGCACAATTTATTTAACAATCTCCTTTTTGCTCTGCTTTTGTCGTGTGTTTTTTTGACATATGTCTTTTACGCCTTTGTGCCCGCATGGGATTTTTATCCCACGCGGGCGGCGTTTTGTTGTATTTTCATACAACGTATAGGTTCCGAATCTTGCGATTCTGGGGTGCGATGAATTATTTCAATTCAACTTTTGCACCAGCTGCTTCTAATGTAGCTTTCATTTTTTCAGCTTCATCTTTTGCAACTGCTTCTTTTACTGCTTTTGGTGCTGATTCAACCAAAGCTTTTGCTTCGCCCAAGCCCAAACCAGTAATGTCTTTTACAGCCTTGATAACAGCCAATTTGTTTGCACCAGCTTCTGCCAATACAACATCAAATTCTGTTTTTTCTTCTGCAGCTGCAGCAACTGGACCAGCAGCAACTGCAACAGCAGCAGCAGCACTTACGCCCCATGTTTCTTCTAATGCTTTGGACAGTTCAACTCCTTCCAAAACAGTCAATTTTGACAATTCTTCAACTAATTTTTGAATGTCTGCCATTTTTTTACTCCTAATTTTTGTTTTAGGTCAGAATAAAATATTCTGATTTTATTGTTCTTTTTTTCCATACTCTGCAGAAACGCGCGCAAGACGTGAACCTGGTTCGACCAAGATACGTGCAATAGTGCCACGAATTTCCAACAGGGAAGGAAGCTTGGATAATTGCAATACGCCGTCCATATCCAATACGTCTGCGTCCATTTTTCCGCCCAAAATGGTTAAATTTGGATGTTCATCTGCAAATTTAGCCAATACCTTGGTAACGGCCAACGCATCTGTTGCAACTGCAACCGCTGTTGGACGACGCAACATATCTGATACAGGTTCGAATTCGGTATCTTTTAACGCCAATTTCATCAAACGGTTTTTGACAACCTTGAATACAGAAACCAATGGACGCAATTCATTGCGTAATGTTTCGAATTCTTTTACTGTCAAACCGTTATTTTCAATGACGAAAATACCGTTCGCATCTTTCAGGGACGACTGTAACGCTGAAATCAAATCTGATTTTTCTTCGCGTTTCATCTATTTTTTCCTTCAAGCTTCTGTTTTGTTAACTTATCCATCCAAGGTCGCCCTTGGGTGGGGCTTCGGTTCCTGCCCCAAAGAATTTTTCTTTGTCTATGATGGAAATTAAGCAGTATTTTTTTACCACACCATCAGTCTTGGACAGAAATCTGTGTGTGCGGATGGGAAATTAATCCCAACCGCAACTAATTATTTTGCATCGACTTTCAGACCTGGGCCCTGGGTTGTCGCAACGGATATACCCAAGATATACTGACCCTTGGCGGATGCAGGTTTGATTTTCTTTAACTGATCAATCAAAGCAACTGCATTTTCAACCAATTTTGCCGTTTCAAATGACATTTTGCCGATACCCGCATGGATAATACCTTTCTTTTCTGCGCGGTATTCAATCTGACCAGCCTTGGCAGTCGCAACTGCGTCTGCAACATTGTTTGTAACCGTACCCAACTTTGGATTTGGCATCAGACCCTTTGGACCTAAAACACGTGCAATCTTTGACATTTTTGGCATCATATCAGGTGTTGCAATTACGCGATCAAAGTTGATATTGCCCGCAGCAACAGAATCAATTAAATCCTGGCCACCAACAACGTCTGCGCCCGCTTTCTTTGCTTCGTCAGCAGCATTTTCTGTGAATACTGCAACGCGTACTGTTTTACCAGTACCATTTGGCAAAGACAACATGCCACGAATGTTCTGATCTGCCTTGGTTACATCAATACCCAAACGGATAGCGATTTCCAATGTTTCATCGAATTTCTTGGATGTATATTCACGCAATGCGTCAATCGCATCAGCCAAAGTATAAAGTTTGTCTGTGTCTAAATTTTTCCAAGTCTGCTGTTTCTTTGTTAATTTCATGATATTATTCCCCCACCTTTACGCCCATAGAACGGCACTGACCCGCAACAATGTTCATTGCAGATTCAATGGTAGAGCAATTTAAGTCTGGCATTTTCGCTTCGGCGATTTCTTTGATTTGCGCCTGAGAAATAGTTCCAACAAAATCACGACCTGGTTTGTGTGAACCAATCTTTAATTTCAATGCCTTTTTAATATAATACGATACAGGTGGCAATTTCATAATAAATTCGAAACTGCGGTCTGTGTAAACAGTGATAATACATGGAATTGGCATTCCAGGTTCTTTATCAGATGTTTTATCGTTAAACTGTTTGCAGAATTCTGCGATATTTACACCAGCAGCACCCAACGCCGGACCAATTGGTGGCGCAGGATTTGCCTGCTTTGCTGGGACGACCAATTTGACCAATCCCTTAACTTCTTTTTTTGCCATTTTTCACTCCGTTTTTTTTCGTTTGTGTCGTGGTACGATATGGCGTATCTACCACGGTTTGCTGTGATTTTACATGATATTTTTCAGAAAACCACAAAAATCTTTATACCCTTTCAACCTGACTGAATTCCAAATCCATGCTGGTTTCGCGCCCAAAGACCAAAACCGTTACAGTCATCTTTTGTTTTACATTATCAACATCTGACGCGATACCGTTAAAGCCCGCAAATGGACCGTCGATAACATGAACTTCTTGGCCAACTTCGTATTCAACATCATCCGTAACAACCGCGCCTTCTTCAACCTGCTTTAACAAACGACGTGCCTCTTCTTCGCTGACCGCGATTGGTTTATTACGTGCACCAAGGAACATTACAACCTGAGGAATTTGTTTTACCAGTGTAAACGTTTCATTATTCATAACCATTTGAACAACGATGTAGCCCGGAAAAAATTTCTTTTCACTTTTAACACGTTTGCCACCCTTGATTTCAGTAACTTCACGTGTTGGAACCAAAATTTCACCAAACAACGCATTCAAACGACGCTTGTCAATTTGTTCGCGCAAGCCACGTGCAACCTTGTCTTCGCAACTTGTATGAACATTAACAACAAACCACTGCATTTTTTCTTCCATTTTGCACTTCCTTTGCGTTTATTTCTTAAAAAATCCACCCAACAATCGCGTTCAGGACACTATCAACCACAAAGAAAAACAATGTCGCCAACGCAGAAAATACCAAAATCATTATTGTTGCACGAATAACACTGTCGCGTGATGGCCATACTATTTTAAACCATTCACTGCGAACCGACTTAAAAAAATCCAGTATTATTTTCATAAAAAACTGCCTATGTATTACGTAATTCACAACCATTTTATTGGCAGGGGCACAAGGAATCGAGCCCTCATCAGCGGTTTTGGAGACCGATATTCTACCGTTGAACTATGCCCCTAAGACTGTACCGCGCACCATTTTACGCACCACATACCAAACAATAGTCCGCAACAGAATAGCACACGTTTATAAAAAATCAAGTGGAAATATTATAATATTTTTCGTAAATTCTCGCAAGAACATTTTTCGAAAAAAAATATAATTTTTTGATATATGCAAATTTTTCCTTGCGCAAGGATATAATTTTTTTCTACAATCGTTTTAATAATAGGGAGAGATTTTGTGCAAAACCGCGTAGAACCGCCAGTTTTAGTATCAAGAATGATGACTTTCGTTTTGGCGACAGCACTGGTTGTGCTGGGGGTTTTGTTTATAACTATATATAATATGTTCCCGCTTAATCGGCCACAAATATTCTTTCTGAGGACGGAATTGTTGGAAAATCAGGAAATTCGTTTAACAGATATGTTACCAAGTGATGAAAACTTGGATTATTACAAACAACAATTTGTGCGCGAATATGTCAAACAACGAAATGAAATTATTCCTAATGCCAAGGCAATGCAAAAGAAGTGGAATGCCATTCTTACCATGACAACCAAGGCGGTTCACGCCGATTTCGCAAGAACGCGTATGTTCAATCAGTTGATGACAAATAATCAATCTGATACAAGTTTGAAATGCGCTTTGATTTTTGATGGCGACCCAATGCGAATTATGACAAATGATGCAAACGCAGATACATATCAGGTTAAATTTCTTTATTCTTGTGAAGATTATGCTGGACTAATCCCATCAAAAGATTATACAATCAAGGTAAAGTTATCTGCGGACAAAGGCAGTAGAGTTAAATGGACCAATCGTATTGAAAACCCATTAGGTTTACATGTGGTCGGTTACGAAGTTATTTCAGGGGACGGTGATCCGCTTGATATGGGATACGCAGGGATTTAGAAAAGGTAAGGATAAGGTATGATGTTTACGAAACTTTTAAAAATGAATTTATCCATTTTTTGTTTGGCAGGAATTTTGACCCTACCTGCGTATGCAGAAGAATATGGTGTTCAGGCGGCGTGGGATAACCCAACTGCAAATATGGCCGCAGGTAGTACGAAGCCTGGATATGCACAACTGGGGTGGAATGCAGGATCTGTTTTACCAATAAAACTGCGCAATGGCATGGTTACGATGGTAAATTTACCAAACGGAGAACAAATTGCAGACGCGGTTATTGGTAATACTGGAATTTTTGATGTTGATGCCACCCAAGGCGAACGAACAATGTTTATTTCACCAACGGCCACAAACCAAGGTTCAGATACAAATATGATTGTAACTGGAAAATCTGGAAATCGTTATATTTTCTACTTGCGTAGTGAACCCGCCAATTCTAGTGAAATTACATATTCACAGGTTGATATTATATTAGACAACAATGCGACTTTGCCCAACGCGGGTGTTGCAGCAACAACATCTGGGGGGGCCAAGTCTATATTTAACAAGGCCGCGCCACAAACAAGCGTTGTTGGCGTAGATGGCGAAGATTTTGGTTGGATTAAATCAATGAAAATAGATCCGTCTGAATTCCGCTTTGATTTAGACATATTTGTTCCAAATCCAGACGATTATGTAATTGCACCTGAACGCGTATGGCGCGATAGAATCTTTACTTATATTGATTTTGGGGACAAGGTTATTTCAATGACACAGCGTCCGGTTGTGGCCCTATTGGTCGAAGGGGGCGAATCCCCAGTTGGGTTCCGTACAGATGGCGAAGATGGACGTCTATTAATTGTCGAGGCCGTTGGCGATATGATTTTGCGCAGTGGGCAACGTATAGTTTGTATCAAAAAACGTGAAAAACCGTTCTTGATTGCAGATACTGCGTCCGTTATGGCATTGGCCGAAGCAAATGTCGCACAAAGTATGTTATCTGGACAATCCTTGAACAATATCGCATATACAGATAGCATGGCCGCAATGAGTATGGGAACAAATTACACCGGTACACCTGTGTTCGTTGGGAATAATCAGACGGTTAATCAAACAACAGGCGCAGGATATTATATGCCAGCCGGTTATGGCATGCCACAAGCACCACAATCGTCCAGTAGTGTCGTTAATATGTTGCCACAGCAACGAAATACCGCCGGCGCATATTTGCCACAGACAAACATCCCCTTGATTTCAAGCAATCAAAATGGGGTTGCCGTTGAATTGATGGCGGACACTTCTGTCAAGGCGTTGGAAGATTATTGGACAAAATTACTAGCAAAGTTTTCTGGTGAAGATGGTGCGGGCTTGTTGACCCCATACAAGGACAAGGTTTTCTTTGCGGTTGACGAACAAGGCGTCGGTGATTTGGGCGCAGAATCAACCAGTGCGCGTATGTATCGTCTGCGAATTGGACCAATGGCGGATATAGATATCGCACAAACATTATGCGACAAGTTATTGCGTGTCAGTGGAACAAGTTGCAGTGTTGTTCGTATGCAGTAATAAAAAACTGGGGTCGATTGTATGAAAAAACTGAAAACGTTCTTTTCGGAATTGCGTAAAGATATGCCAAAAAACATCCAATGGTTGTTGCTGATTGCGGCGTTTGTTATTGTTTTGATATTTTTTACTTTGTTCTTTACAAGGGATAAAAAGGAAACCCAAAATGTAAGTACAACCGCGCCAAAACTGACGATTACGCCAGATAAAATTTCTTGGACGGATGTTATTGTGGGACAAGATAAAAAAGAGCAAATAAAAATTTCTGCGAATACATCTGTCAAGGTTGTGTCTGTGGAATTCAAAGAAAAAACTAATGGCTTGGAACGCAATGAAACATGTGTCCAGATGGGCGAAATTGGTGGTGAATTGAATTGCAACATCACAGTTGAATATAAACCAACCGACGCACAGAAAGAAATTAAAAATCAGCTGATTATAACGTGGCATAGACTGGAAGAAGATGCCATAAAAAAGACAGATGTTATCGACTTGGTATTATCTGCAAAAAAGCCCGCGGAAGAACCAAAAACGGCCTTTATCGCAGAACCTGAACCAGAACCCGTGGTAGAACCAGAACCGGAACCAGAGCCTGTTATTGAACCAGAGCCGGAACCAGAGCCTGAACCCGTTAAGGAAGAAATTGAACAGGATGTTGAATTAATTGCACCGGCGCTTGATTTCGATGAACCAAAAGAAGATACCTATACCCCAGTGGCAGAGGCTTGTTCTGATTTTGCATTCCCAGGTTATAATAACGCGGGACGTCAAATTGGATGGATTCGACCAGACAAGGGTGCGTATTATTTCTATCCTTTTTCAGACAAGGAATGTACCAATCCGACTGGTATATATAATCCAGACAATGGAATTATTACCGATATCGAAGACAACGGAAAAAAAATAGGAACCGATGCAGAACATATAGGCTATTCAACGTCGAGTATTGCGACAATCCCACAGTTAAGCAATGCCCCGACCGACCGAACCGTTAATCGCGCACGTCAACTTGACGCAACCGAATTAGACGACAAACGAGAAAGCATGGGGGGAATGGGGACGCCGACGAATGGGGGACAAAGTTTCTTGAAACCTGCACCAGAAAAAGATGTGAAATTTGAAACAACAGATCCAAATGTTGTTACAAATTCGGCTCCGTATGACAGAACATTTATATTACGTCAATATAAACCAATTCCAGCAACAATTGTATCTGATATTCGCGCAGATCCAGAAGCGCTGAAAGAACCAATTCCTGTGCGTGCGACGGTTGATAGAAATGTTTATTCCGACAATGGACGTACAGTTATTATCCCAACGGGCACATTACTGATGGGATATATAACGGGTGAATTACCCGGTCCATACCAATCCATTGGACGCATGCAAATAAAATGGTATCAGTTTATTTTGCCAAATGGCGTGGAGTTTAATTTTGACAGTTCCAAGAAAGATCCATATTCGGCAGATGCACAAGGACGTGTAGGAGTTCCAGGACGTGGTAGTACCGATTATTTGGAACAATTCTTTATGCCAATGTTGACAGCAATGGTTCCTGCGACGATTAATTTAATTCGTCCAATTAGTGAAGCATTTGTAAATCAAATTGATTTGGATAACAATACGGTTGTACAAAGTGGAACAATGAAATCGTCCGAAATGGCAAAGCAAGAAATTATTACCGCGTGGAATAGCGTTGCCCAGAAATTAATGTTGGATATGATGAACAATTCCGTTCCACCGTTTACAATTGCCGCGGGAACTCGCATCACAGTTTATTCGCCAAATGATTTACAAATTACATGTGGTGAAGGCACAGGAAAACTCTGTTCTGTTACAAAGTACGACGAAACCCCTAGACGCACTAATATTGAACATACGACGGCTCTGAAAGATGGTGGAGAGGGTCCTTCTTGGATTGGTCAGGCACGTTCGTTCCAAACAGAACAATATTGTATCAAAAAAGACGACGGCACGTGGACAGCAGATTCAAAATGTTCAAACCCAGCAAATTGTGGCGGATATTCATATCAGACATTGCTGTTCTGGTGCCAATCGATGAATTATCAAACAAAACAGGAAGTTCAATACGATATGTATCAGAAACAACAACAACAACAATTCCAAGATACTTATGGGACAGATAACAATAGTCGCACAGAAGAACAACAGGCGGCATATGAACAGGATATATTGGGTATCGTTCGTGATGAAGAAGGATTAATTACAAATCCATATGAAAAGCCCGCCGCGGAAGCGGATCCTGCGTTAACATGTCTGGATGGAACTTTGCCAGATGCAAATGGATGTTGCACGGGTGAAATATATACGGATATGGGCGACCAAGGGTTTAATTGCTGTCCGGAAACGGGTGGTGATTGCTTCCCGCCAATCGGACAATAATTCTATCATCCCACCAAATGGTGGGATTTTTAATAATATATTTATACCAAGGGGGTTGCATAAAATCTAAATATCACTAAAATAAAATCATATGATTTTTTTCGCGCATTTTTATGCGCTTTTTTTTATTACAAAGTGGATATATGAATACAAAAATAGGATATTTTTCCGATTCGAACAATGTAAAGCAAATTACAAGACCGAATCTGTTTTTTGATTCGAAATTCAACCATTGGTTGTAATGTTTTACAGGAATAGTTTCCTTGTACTATATATCAAATTAACAACTTAAAAATAAATAACAAAAAAGGAGAAAGAAAAATGACACAAACAATGATTGGTATCGTGGCCGAAAAATTTCAATCGGGTGAACAATTATGGTTCTGGTTCTTATATTCCAAGGCGGTAAGAAATGGTTTTTCTAGAATACAATACACACCAACCCGAAGACCGTGCGAGATACTGGACGTTGAATCATTGATTACAAAATTATATTTATCAGGACAATTAACTGATGAACAATTAAATGTAATGAAAAAATTTGGTGATAAAAAACGGGCGCCGCACCAATATATATGGTCAGAAAATCGCGCCGCGCAATTGTGGAACGATGCAATGTGTGTCTTGAATGATGCCGCAAAAAAACGTGGATGGATTGATTAATTTATCGCCCCATTTGGGGCGATATTTATAGAAATATAAAAAGAAAGGAATTTATATGATTATTGTCGCTTTTTCTGATAAAACGTCCAAGATATTGCCGCGAATTCTTTGTAGAAAAATAAAACACGTGGCACCAATTATCGCAAATAAAAATAATTTAATTATGTATCAATTTATATCACGAAAAAAATGCCATAAAATAATAATAAAAATGCGCGATATAAAAATTCTAGCCGCACATGGATGGCGATTTATTTACTTGCCCATTGATGCGGCTAGGGATTTTAGTAAAATGCACGCCCTTACCTGTGTACAATTTACCAAAAATGCAATTGGATTAAAAAAAGCATTTATACAAACACCAAATGGGTTATATGAATATCTGCGGTGGAACAATTAAAAGCGCAGGGTTGACACCACTTCGTTAAAACTTCGTGGTGCAGGCATTTAACATATTTTATAAAAAACAAATGTGAAAATACCACTACCCCGGCACCTTCGTGCCACCCCTAAGTCGGATCGTAGCCATGTCGTTCTGTGAGCCAAGGAGTTGACTGCCTTATTTGTCTTCCTAAGACCGCTTGGCCTCCGACTTACACCACTTCGTTAAAACTTCGTGGTGCAGGCATTTAACATATTTTATAAAAAACAAATGTGAAAATACCACTACCCCGGCACCTTCGTGCCAC
>JAZRSI010000006.1:0-35026 GCA_045651445.1 Candidatus Enterousia sp.
TCCAACCACCCCTGCATACGTTTTTGGATGTTTGCGTCTGTTTCACCATGTCGAAAGATATATAAAGTTTTTTTCATGGCCGTATTATACAATTAAAAATCATGATTATCAATAAGTAAAAGCTGAATAATACTTGTTAAAATGCTATGTGAGGCGATGTGTGATGCAGGCGGACCATTTGGTGTGTTTTTTTCGTTTCTCCCATCCCCCCCTACCCCAAAATACAAAAAAACTGTCAGTGTTTTCACTTTGCATTAGATGAAGGCAATTGGAAATTTGTTGATTTTTTTGATACGGGTATTACAGTTCAAAATAAATCAGATATGCCGAAATAAGAGGACATAAAATGAAATACACCGACAACAACATATTTACAACCCAAGAATTAAGCATATTGGAAACGCTGCAAGAACTGGAAGATGTGGTTCATATTGCAAAAATGATGTGTCGTGGCATTCATAAAGACGGCGGTATGCCGGATTCCGCGCGTGGCGACGCAGAAAGCGCATACAAAAATCTGGACGAGGCAGAAGAATATATATCATTTCTGCGCAAGAAAATAAAAATCGCGTTGGAACACGTGCCAGAAGACATACAAAAACAGGAATACCTGTAACAAACCGCCCGTTTGGGCGGGGGTTATTTTGAATGCAATGTGTGATGCGATGTGATATAATTTGTGGTATGGGTAATGTATTACATCTTGTGTTGAAGCATCATTGGTTTGATAAAATCGTATCTGGTGAAAAAACATCAGAATATCGTGAATGCACCAAATACTGGGATAAGCGTCTGCAAAACAAGAAATATGATACCGTTATTTTTCACAAAGGTTATACAAATACAACCGCCACATATAAAATCGTGTCCATCGCATTGACAACTAACAAGAACGATTTAAATCTGCCACAGTGTTGGGAAATAAAATTAAAGAAATAAAAAAACCGCCAAACGGCGGTTTTTTCCTGAATATTAGTGGGGCATTTTAGCCTCTGTAAATATAACATGCTTGCGCAATTTTTTGTCATATTTACGGAATTTCATTTTACCCTGAGTATTTTCAGATTTTGTGTTTTTTGTTGTAATATAGAATACGCCAGTTTCTGCGTTCTTTAATTGTACAACTTCTTTACTGTCTTTTTTAGATGCCATTTTATTTGCCTTTTATATTATTCTGGGACCGATTTTATGATATAAGTTTGAAAAAATCAAGTCTTTTTTATATTTTTTATTGATTACGCGAAAAAACATAAAAAAAAAGCCTATATCCTATGGCAAAATTGTCCGACGCGTAAAAAATTGATTTTTTGGTGCGGGTAAGGAGACTCGAACTCCTATGGGTTGCCCCACTGGAACCTAAATCCAGCGCGTCTACCAATTTCGCCATACCCGCAGTAGTGTATCAATAAACAGGATAATCACGGGGAAAATCACCAATGCGCTTTAAATCAGATTTTACACCGCAACCCGTTATAGATAATGTTATAACTGCTAAAACAAGCAATATTATCTTTTTCATAAGGTGGATTATATATTGAACCAAGCGCGTTGTCAATTGCACCATTTTAATTTTTGATAAATATTTTTTCGTTTATTTTATCAATATCACCTAAATCAAAACAATTACCGTTACCATCACAGAAACGTGTGCTAGAAATAATATAACAGTCGGTTTTGGCATCCGCGCCCACGTCGGATTTACTTGGTACAGGACAGGCTTGCTTATACCCATCACCCGTACAATAAAATCCAGTGGGGCATTTTTGTTCCGTACCACCTTCGCAATAATAACCCGCGGTATTACACTTTATTGCAACACCACCGACACACTTATAGCCCGTAGGGCATTCTTGTTCCGACGAAGAACCCGCGGGACAATAACTGGTTTCGCGACACGGAGTCTTAACCCCGTTTGTACAATAATATCCCACCGGACATGTATGTTTTACACCATTTAAACAATAGGAAGCGTCTGGACAAGGATTCTTTTCACCATTTTCACAAAAATGTCCACTGGGACAGTCTTGTTCCACACCGTTTTCACAAAATTTATTATTTGCACAATCTTGCACAACACCTTTGTCGCACTTCTTGTTGGCAGGACAAGCCGAATAGACACCATCAACACATTGACCATTTTTCCCAATCTCAGAATCACTTTTCGGCTCTTGCGCAATCGGAACCGCGAACAAACCAAAGTTGGCATTGACTGTCAGTTTTTCACCAAAATCAACTCTATCTTTTTCTTCGGTTTTATAAAAAGAATAAACCCGCCAGCCGTTATAAACGTAGACTTTATTATCACCACCAATGCAACAAAAGTAGCCAGAATCCGGCGACGATGGCATAGTGGCGGAATTATTGTCATCCATATCCTGGGCGACGCATGCATCAGATCGACTGCGACAAAAAGAACAGAAATCCACATGATGATAGTTGGTAGTACCGACCAATGCGCCATCACAATCCGTTATAAAAAGTGTGTTGGACGCACATTCATCGGCAAATGCGGAATTGCAGAATAAAATTAAACCACACAAGAATATTTTTTTCATTTAATGCCCCCTGCCCTTAGAGAAAAAAAAGAAAAACCACCGTTTTATTTCAGGTGGTCAGGAGGTTAAAGACAATCAAACGAATTGTGCCGCTTATTCAATATATTCGCAAGCCCTCCTGACCAGGGGTCAGGAGATGTTTTTCATCCGAATAATACCCACAGCACAAACACCATGCCATAAGCACTTATTCCGATGCGTTTGAAGAGGTCTTTACACCCCGCCAACAAAACTCTTGTTGACAATTGCATTATATATTTTGATGAAAAACCTTGCAAGGTTTTTATGTATAAAAAATTATTTTATCAATTCACCAGATTTTATATATTCTGAATCGGTTTTCTTTAAATTTTTCTGGGCACGTTTCGCATATTTCTTGGATTCTTTGTCTTTGCCAATCATATTATAATATTCTGACATCGCCCAAGAAGAACGACCAATATCCGCATCGCCATATGCACGCGCAAGAACCCAATATGTCAAAGGCGCCGGTTCAATTAACAAAGAACGTTTACATAATTCTATCGCGCGTGCTTTATCACCGACCCCATCACGCGCAGTCAATACCAGCGCAAGCGCTGTTTCTATCTGGGGCGCCGACGTTATCAGACTTAAAGATTTTTCATATGCCGTAACACTTTCGTCATAATTGCCCAACTGATATTCAATATCGCCCAATAATTCATAAAAATATGGATTATTCGGACTTCGCGAAATTAATGTTTTCGTGCCCGTTCGGGCCGTATTCAAATCACCCGCACGCATATTCGCAATTGCACGTGCATATAACGCAGGGCTTGATTTGTCAGAATATGGATACAATTCCAAAACGTGTGATGGACTATCCAGATATCCAATTAATTTTGCGCGAACCCGTTCGTATTCCGATGCGTGTTGCGAATGTAAATTCTTGTTTATCGTGCGTGTGTCCAATTCAGCAATTTTTGCACGAACATTATTCAGGCGTTCCGTTGTCAGTGGATGATTTATTCGATGCGGATTTATCTTGGATTCCAATGCGCCCGTCATTTCGTGCATCTGTTCGAAAACCGTTATAAAACCATTCGCATCCAAGTTTGCACGCGACATTAAATCAACACCCATATTATCCGCAATACGTTCTTCATCACGCGTAAACGCCAACATTGATTGATGGGCAACGCCGCCGGCACCCGCCAAGACCCCCGCCCCCAAGGTGGGGTTGCCACCCGCAACCATCAGGCCAATGCCAAGTGCCTGAATCAACATAGTACGTTTCATTTCGGCAGACATACGGTCAGACATTTGCGCCGTATGACCGCCCAACATATGCCCCATTTCGTGCGCAACAACCGCTTGAAGGGCGGACGGGGTTTTAACCCGTTTCAACAACCCTGTGTAGACATACACATCTTCGCCACCCATTACAAACGCATTAAAATCATCATCGTTCACAATATGTATCTTTAAACGATTTTCAGGAATTTCCGCCGCAGTTGATAATGGCGCAATCAAATGATGCAATAAACGTTCCGTTTCCGTGTCATTAATCAATGACGCACAATACGCAGGAAACGCAATAATAAAAGATAAAAATAAAATTATTAACCTAGGCACCTTGGACCACCCCACGATTAAATAAAAACAATAAATCAGATGTCCAAGAATCCATTTCGTTATCACGTGCCGCATGCGATGCCAATTTAAACAAATCGCGGTGTTCACGATAATCTACAAAATGATAGTGCAACCAGCCACTTTGACGTGTTCCCAACAATTCGCCAACGCCACGCATCATTAAATCTTGTTCTGCGATTAAAAAACCATCTTCGGTTTCACATAAAACATCCAAGCGCTTTAATCCATCTTCGGACACATTACGCCCAAACAACAAAACACAATACGATTGTGTATTGCCGCGCCCAACACGCCCGCGCAACTGATGCAAAGCCGCAAGGCCAAAACGTTCCGCATTTTCAATAACAATAATGGACGCACGTGGGACATCAATTCCAACCTCTATTACCGTGGTGGCAATCAATATTTGCATATCGGAATTATCATCTGCAAACTTTGCCATAACCGCATCGCGCGTCTTTTTATCCATTTGACCGTGAACAAGGCCCGCCGTCGGAAAATATTGCGATAACATCTTGTGCCGATATTCTGCCGCGGTTGTTCCCATATCATTTTCTGTTTCTTCGACCAAGGGACATACCCAAAAAACCTTGGCACCATTGGAAATTTGAACACGCAAACGTTCAACAAGTTCCAAGACACGCGCCGTAGATATTTTTGTGGTCTTAATCGGTTTACGTCCCGCCGGTTTTTCATTTATTATTGAAACGTCCATATCGCCATAAATCGTCATCGATAACGTTCGTGGAATTGGCGTAGCAGATAATGCCAATAAATCTGGATTATTGCCCTTGGACCGCAAGGATTCACGTTGCGCAACGCCAAAGCGATGTTGTTCATCAATAATAACCAGTCCTAAATCCTTGTATTCTACATCGTTTGAAAACAAGGCGTGCGTCCCGACTATCAATTTCGTACGTCCAGACCGTAATGATACCAGTTTCTCGCGACGGGGGGTGCCCTTGTCGCGCCCAGTTAGAATATCGCAAACGATACCCATTTTTTCACACATTAAACGCAACTTGGAAAAATGCTGCTGCGCAAGTGTGTCCGTTGGCGCAAGTAACGCAGTTTGCGCGCCAGATTCTGCCATCTTTATCGCCGCAGCCAATGCAACTATTGTTTTCCCACTACCCACATCACCTTGGACAAGGCGCATCATTGGAACATTTTTTTGCATATCTGAAAAAATTTCTTCACAGGTACGCTTTTGCGCCCCCGTCATTTCAAATGGCAAGATAGACCAAAATGCATCCATATAATTATACTTCTTGGGGCGCGGAGTTCGCAAATTTCGAACATCCGAACGATTGCGACGACTGATTACAATCGCCGACTGATGTGCCAACAATTCACAATATGCCAATTTAGCCATATAAGTGGCATTGGGACTTAAATCAGAATCCGACTGCGGATAATGGATATGTTCCAACGCATCAAAAAATTCAACAACACGTTCATCCACCTCGCCACGCACTTTTTCTGGCAAGGCTGCAAAAATCTGTTCCCGAATATTAGCAAATACTTTTTGAGTTAATCCTTCGCCGGCGGGATATATTGCCTGAACCGATGGGATTTTAGATGCGTTTTGTAATTCTTCTATAAAATCGGGATGATTTATTGTCGGACGCGATGCCCCTTCGAGTTTGCCGGAAAACATACGCCACTGACCAATTGGCATTTTCTGTAACCAATAATCAAGATAATTCGCATTAAAAAACTGAATCACAACCGTATTGTTCATTTTATCCGCGCATATTATCTGGGTCGGACGACGACGACCACGACCAAACACCCCACCCTTTTTATGAGATTTTATTAGCAACGGAATTGTTATGGTTGCGCCAAATTGGGCGTCTTTGATATTTTCCGTTATTCCGCGGGCACGTATGTAAGATGGACGATGCAATAAAAAATCCAAAACACGACGCCCACCAAGAACATCTTCTAGGCGCCCCGCCAAAATGGGACCAACCCCCTTGATGAACTGCAAATCTGTATTTAGAAAATCAATCAAGTCTTGCTTCATATATATAAATTTAGTGAAAACGCAATAATTATTCAATAAAAAGATTTTCTTTATTCGATATAAACTTCAAATCCCATATCAAAAAAATAATTTTTATGTTATAATATGTCTGAAAACTTGAACGAGAGAGAGAGAAAATGAAAATAACGATTATCGGATTAGGGTCCGTCGGGTCCGCAGTTGCAACCGCGGTAAAAAATACAGGTATCGCACACGAAATGGTCTTGTTCGATCGTGATGGCGTTCGCGCACGGGCCGCCGCAGAAGACTTGGGACACGCCGCCGCTTTTTCTTATGATATTAAAATTACCGCTGTTAATAATTATCGTGCAATCCGTGGTAGCGAAATCGTCATTATCGCCGCAGGCGCAAATCAAAAGCCCGGTGAAACACGCACAGATTTATTACAGGCAAACGCCGCCGTTATAAATGATATAATCCCACGTGTTATGGCAAATGTAGATAACAAAAATGTTAAATTAATAATCGTAACTAACCCGTTGGATGTTATGGTTATGTTGGCACAAAAATTATCTAAATTGCCACCAGCACGTGTTATTGGAACGGGAACAATGTTGGATTCTGCACGTCTGCGCACAATATTGTCGCGTCAATTGTCCGTATCAACACAATCTGTTAATGCGTATGTGTTGGGCGAACACGGGGATAGCAGTATGATTAATTGGTCTTCGGCATGTATTGGGGGGATAGATTTGAATACATTCTGCAAACAAACCAAGAATTCATTACCGGCAACCACAAGAAAAACTATTGAACATCGTGTCCGTAATGCGGCGTACGAAATTATTCGTGGACGTGGTGCAACCTGGGATGGTATCGCAGGGGCCGTTGCAGACTTGGTTCGCTGTATCGCAAATGACGAAAGACGAATACTTACCGTTAGCACGATGGGCGCAATGGGTGGCAAAGAAATCGCCATATCTTTGCCAAGAATCGTTGGGGTCAATGGTGTAATCGCAACCTTGCAACCAAAAATGAATGCCGCAGAAGCGTCTGATTTCCGACGCAGCGCACGCATAATTAGAAAAAACTTTGATTCTATTTAAAAAAAATCCCCGTCTGGGGATTTTTTATTTCTTCAAGTTTTCTGAAACAAAATTCCAATCGACCAAATTATCTAAAAATGAATCTATAAAATCTGCACGACGATTTTTATAATCCAAATAATACGCGTGTTCCCACACATCCAATGTTAATATCGGTTTCATATTATGCGCAATCGGTGTGTCAGCATCCTTCATATTTACTATTTTTAATTCATCGCCATCGCGTACAAGCCAGGTATAACCACTGCCAAATAAAGATGTGGCAGATTCCTTGAATTGCGTTTTAAAGTTTTCAGCGCTGCCAAACGTTTCTATTATTTCCGCCGGTATTTCAGATGTGCATTTTGGACACATCCCTTGAAAGAAAAAATTATGATTATAAACCTGGGCCGCGTTATTAAATATTTTCTTGTCCTGGGGGTTTGTGGCAGATTCTTGGATAATTTCAATCAAAGACATTTCTTCGTATGGCGTGTCTTTTATCAAATTGTTCAGGTTATTTATATACCCCGCAACGTGTTTACCATGGTGCGTTTCCAGCGTTTCTTGTGAAATATATGGCGCAAGTGCGTCCGTTGGGTATGGCAGTGGAAATTCAGATAATGCAAACATTATATAATCCTTTGGTTATAACAATATAATAGTTATAAAATTTTATTTTATGCAACAGGAATCATTTTTAAAAACTACTTGCGTGGGGGCGATTATATTTTCTATAATCCCGATATTAGTAAAGGAGATATCATGAAAAAATTATTATTGTTATGTGCGTTATTGTATTCTGGGGTGGCTGCGGCGGCGGATGTTACGCTGTATTATTCACCAACGTGTCCACATTGTCATCACGCACGTGAATTCTTGTCTAATACGCTGGTTTATGAATATCCAGATGTCAAAGTTACATATATAAACGTTATGGAACAAACAAATTTGAAATTGTTCAAAGACGCTTTGAAAAAATGTGATTTTTCAGATGGCGGAATTCCTGTGTTAGTTATCGGGGACAAGTGCGAACAAGGCTACGCAGATTTTATGCAGGACGACTTGCGTAAGTATGTCGAAGCCGATATGACAGATGAACAAAAATCTGTGGCCGCGGCAAATAAAAAAGCATTGGCAGAAGACGCAGAAAAATTTAAATCTGAAAATGCAGAACGTGCAAAGAATGCACAAACAGAGCATATCGCAAAGGCAGCAACAGAAAAAATACAAAAAAAAAGTAATCAGAATGGCACAATCTGGTTCTGGGGTTTGCTGATTGTTTTGGTTGCAGGATTGGGATATGTGCTGGTTCGTGGGGATAAAAAATAAGAAATAAAAAGAACAAATCTGGAAACTATGTTTGATTTAACGACTCTTGATTATATATACGTTGGTGTAATTGTTGTTTCTACTATTTGGGCAACTTTTCGCGGTGGTGTATATGAAACTATCGCAACACTGTCATGGGTAGTGGCGGCAATCGCGGCACGTTTTGCGTCGCCTTGGTTGGACAAGATATTACAGAACTGGTTCGAATTATCTGATTCAACCGTTGGGACTTTGGTGGCGTCTTATTTTGTTGTGTTCTTTGCCGTTTTGGTTTTGGTCGGGTTCTTGAACCAAAAACTGCGCGACAAAATCCAAGGCAGCATTATGAATGTAACAGATAAAACGTTGGGGGTTATTTTTGGAATAATTCGCGGCGTTGTTGTAATGGGGATTTTTTACTGGGGTGCGCTGTGGTATTATTCCGATATACCAATGTTACCAAAATGGCTGTCCCAGGCGCGTACAAGACCAATAATGCAAATTACCGCTGTTAAGTTAGATGACTGGTTCTTTCCGGGGCCACAAAATAAATTATTGGCGCGCGATATGGCGGGAACGCACGAAGCGATGGAGATATATAACAATCTTATAAATCCCGCAATAAAAGAAAAGATTAAGGCACAACAAGAAGAAAAAGCCACCGTTAATGCAGATTCTGAAACAGGATACAAATCATCTGAACGGGCGGCGTTGGAAAATCAGTTGCTGCAAATAGAAACGGTCGCGCGCGCGGTAGAGGCGCACGAAGAAAAACAAGCCGAACAGGCAGAATTAGAAACACCACCCGAAGGTGAATAAAAAAAGAACGTCCAATCGGACGTTTTTTTATGCCGAATTCATACCTAGTGATTTTTAATGCCGAATCGTTCACAATAAAAATCACAAGGAGAGAGAACCAATCATGTTAATAAAATCTAAAATATGTTTTACGGTGTTGGCTGTTTATGAAATGGTCGCCGTTTCAATTTTACACTTTCAGCGCGTATGCGATGCAATATTCACACCCACTTTTTGCGACAGTTGGTACAGATATTTTCTATTCTGTGTGATAGTGCCGTTGGTCGTGGGATTGATATTAATGTGGATACGCGAAATTGTTCGCGCACATCGTCGCCGTAAATTCTTTAAGCGTGCACGCAGAACTATAAACGGTGTAATATCCAGTATCCGTGGCAAGGTTTCTGAAAACTTCGATATTCAAGATATGGAACGCGTAATTACCGCCGCGGTTTTGGTTGGAATAAAACGCTATGCGGACAAGCATCCAAATCTGCGACATAATGTAAATCATATTATGGATGTCGCAAACGGTGATGCGGAAATAGATATTATGTCTATGGCAGATGAAATAAAAACAAATACTGTACGCAGAACACAAAACAAAAACAAAGCGACAGCGAAAAAGAAAAAATAATAATACAAAATATACATTCCTTTCTTTCACCCCATCAGCCGCATTTTTTGCGGCTGAATAATATTTGACAAACATACTTTTATTTACTAGTGTAAGTAGTCCATCACATAAGGATTTAAATTATGAGTAACATACAAAAAAAGAAAAACAGACCAAAATTATTGGCACCAAAATGCTTGAACAAAATACGAAAAATTCTGGAAGGAATGAACGAGTTCGAAGGTCCTGTGCATAGAAAAGTATATACGATTCAAGTACCATATTTTCTGAACGGTGAAGAAACCGGTATAAATTACGATAATTGTGGCGATATTACTTTCAAGGTGGAAAAAATTAACGGCAGACCTGTATTGGGCGAAACAATTGATTTGCCAAATCCAAATGCCGCAAACCTGCTTGAAATATATAAAGACTTGAAAGTTATTGACGAAGAATTGGCGCGTACTGTTGTTGTTTATTTTACCAGGAAACCTGTTAAAAAGAAACGCGAACCAGTTGCGTTATTGTTCCCAAATGGCAACGAGCATTTCTATATGCCAAGATCAGAAATGACTTCTGCGTCCGAAGAACATTTTATTTCACAAGGAAACTTGTTTGATCAAATAAGTGAAGTTTTAGCAAAAATTCGTGAAAATCATAAAATTAAAAAGAAATAAAAAACGGGGAAAACCCCGTTTTTTTATTTGCCTAATAATTTTAAAATCGCATCCGCAACGTCTGGCATATATGTATCTAAGCCAAATGTTGTTTTCATATCTGTCGTATCAACATCGTTGACACGATATTTAACTTCTATGGCGTTGTTCGCCAAATTCTTGGACGATACAATCAAGCGAATTGGCGCAGCAATCAAATCTGCATCAGCAAATTTTTCACCCGCACGTGCATCACGGTTGTCCAAAATTGTTTCTATGCCAGCCTTCTTTAAATTGTTATAAATTTCTTCGGCTAATGGTAATGTCTTGCCTTCTTTGTCCGACAGTCCGATTACTTCAACAGCAAATGGTGCGGTTGCCATGTTCCAAATTGGCCCCTTGTCATCCGCGCTTTCTTCCATAATCGCCGCCATTGTACGACCAACACCAATACCATAACAACCCATAATAGGATGTTTTGTTTCGCCATCTGATGCAGCATAAGTTAAATTCATGGAATCAGAATACTTGGTCCCCAGTTGAAATATATTTCCAATTTCAATACCACGAACCTTGTTCAAAACCTTGCCGCATTTTGGACAGATTTCAGAACCTTCTTCGATTAATTCTTTGTTGGTTTTAAATCCACATTCACATAAATAAATCGTGTCTTCGCCCATGTCATTTATTAATTGAAATTCATGCGCAACGCTGCCACCCATATCACCAGTAGATGATAAAACACTAACAACATTTTTTAACCCACAACGGGCAAAAATACGTTCATACGCACCATGACAACGTTCATAATACTGTTCCAAATCGGATTGTGTTTCATGGAAGGAATATGCGTCCTTCATTATAAATTCACGTGTGCGAATCAACCCCGCACGTGCACGCAATTCATCGCGGAATTTTGTCTGAATCTGATAAACCATAAATGGCATTTGACGATATGTTTCCAATACAGATTTTACATAATCAACAACCACTTCTTCGTGTGTTGGATTCAAAACATAATCCGTACCCGAACGTCCCTTGAATTTTGCCAAAACATCAACGGTGTCATAACGACCGCTTTCGCGCCAAATGTCCGCACCAGAAACAACAGGCATTAAAATTTCCTGACCGTCTATTGCGTCCATTTCCTGACGAATAATATTTTCTATGTTGCGAACAACGCGCCATCCCAATGGGGATAAAGTATATCCACCCTGAAAAGTTTGATATATATAACCACCCTTAATCGCCATTTTATGACCGTGAGTCGTCGCACCAGCAACATCCCCAATTAAACGACGAACACATAAATTTTCTATTTTCATTTCTTAAATCTCTTTTTTTATTTTTTATCTTTTAATTCCATATATTTTTCTGACACTTGTTTTTGCAGTGTGTCGGCAATCTGCTTCCTGTCCATACCCGCCAAGGGCGGTGGCGGCAGTAATGTAATTTCAACCATAAATCCACCCAGCATCATTATATGAAACACCTGACCAAAGGCACTGCGTTCACGTTTGCAATGGGGGCCCATGTCCATTTTCGAATTATCAAAATACGCAAAATGATCCGCAAGTGTTTGTTCGTCAATTACGCTGCCGTCCTTGTAACGATAATGCATCGCCATTGGCTGAACCGTTATGTTCGAATTTTCAACAAAATTAAACAATGTACTTTTGAATGGTTTTACGTATGCACCGTTTGTGGTTGTACCCTCGGGAAATAATATCATTGGATAGGTTACATTTTGTACCGCACGCTGAACCACCGCCAAGGCATCGCGTGCATGTGATGGGCGGCGGTCAACAAATATAACACCGAATTTCTTCGCAACCCAACCAACCAATGGCCAATTTTCCATTTCCTTCTTGGCAATAAAACTGCCATGAAAGACCGATGGAAATGTCGCCAATTCAAAAACAGATATGTGATTGGAAACTATCATCAAAGGACGCGATTTAGACAATTTGCCATGCACAACAATCTTGACCCCAGCCAATTTTATCAAAAACCACATAAATACCGGCATATAACGAACCGCCGCGCGACGTGGTAAGATGAAGATTATCGGCAATTGAACAACAACCATAACCCAAAATAACACGAACTTTATCGCAGCAGTGGTCGTATTAAAAATATTCTGCTTTCTTAATTTTGATTTTGCCATTTTTTTATTCTTCTTCTGATTTTTCGGTTTCTTCGATATATTCTGCGTCTGCGGCATCTTCGCGTAACAAGAAGTCAACAAATGCACGCACTACCTTGAACGGACCAACCACAGGTAATGTCATAATTTTTCCAACCGTCTTGATAATATTTTCTTTGTCATCACTGGGGTCGCCCAATGCATTTTCGCGACCTAAGAAGTGTTTCTGATATGTGGCGTTCATCTTGCGCGTTTCAATCATAACAAACACATCGTATGAATTAAATGGTACATCAACAAATACCCCCTTGCCAAAAGTGGCACCAAGGCGCAAATACCCCTTAATTAATGGCGTCATTTCTGCCCTTGCGTCAGATTCATCAACAAAATCACGTGGTAAAATATTCATGCGCGATAATTTTGGATTTACGCCATCGGCAAAATTTTCCGACAATACCGTTGCACGCAAGCGCATTGGCGATAAATGATTATAATACAAATAGGATATCGCCTGGGCAGAACGTGCAGGTTTAGTTCCAACAAAAGATGCAACACCAAACAAAACACCAATCCGACGACGAACAATTAATTCACCAAGTCCGGCCCACAACATACGCATAACCAACGCATTTTCACGATAACTTTTTTCAACACACGCACGCGACATTTCCGCAATGTTGCCGTGATATTTTTTTATCTTGGATAAATTAAATTCGGTTTCTGTGTAAAATCCGCCCAGTTTTTCCGCAGCATTTCTGTCGATGATACGATATGTGCCAACAACACGTCCGTTATGAAATACCGCCATATATTCCGCAAATCTATCGTAGGCATCGTATTCTTCACCAAGTGCGCGTTGTTCTTCGGTGGCGGATGCGCCCTCCTCCTCGACAAAAACTTGGTAACGCAATTGTCGAACTTGTTTGCGTTCTTCTTTGTTACGAGTTAATCTAACTTCGAAATCACGAATTTTTATTGCCATAAAATTTATCCCTTGGGTTATATATATGGGAAAGAATATCAAAGAATTATTATATACGCAATGTTTTTTATTTCAATTCGTCCGCAAGATTTGCAATCGCAATCGCGTACCAATTTGAATTATTCCACTTCTTTATACGATAAAAATTTGGATATGTTAAATACGCTGTTATCACAGGTAATGGCGCAATATCCGTATCAGAAGGTATGCCTTCTGAATTATTCGCGGTGGAACGCTGGCGTTCTATTAATGCAATATCCGCAACAAGGCCGGCCGTCATATCATTTCTTGGAATATCTGTTCCATCAGGATTTGTTACACCAAGTGCAGCCCATTGTGGCAAAGTCAATTTCGTCTTGCCGTCAAGCATTGATATATCAAAATCCGCAGGTAGCGTAACACGACGAACAATACGTTCGTTCTTGTTCCAACCCAATTTATTTAAATAGTTACCCGCGCTGAACATCGCATCGCCAATACTGTTTATTATGTCTATTCTGCCGTCGGCATTACCGTCAACCCCGTATTGCGCAAGCGTCGTCGGTATAAACTGAAAATGTCCCATGGCGCCCGCCCAAGAACCATGAATATCGTTGATATCCAATTTGTTCTTGTCAGATATCTTCATCAAGGCAATTAATTGGTTCGTAAAAAACGTTTCACGACGGCCGTCATACATCAATGTCAAAAAGGCATCTGTTAATTTATGGCGCGCCTTGACATCACCATAGTTTGATTCCATCCCCCAAAAAGCAAGCATTATATGTGGCGGAATCCCAAATCTTTTTTCAACACGCGACAACATCGTTGGATATTTTTGCGACATCTTTTTGCCCTGGATTATGCGTGTATCATTAACGACACGATTCAAATAATTATCCAAGGTCAATTTAAATTCCGCCTGATTAGAATCACTTTTTACAATCGATGGAATAAATGCTGGATAACGTAAAGTAGAATTTATTACGGCGGGGGATATATTCTCGGACGTGGCACGATTCCGCACATTATCTAATATTTCATACCAACGGGAAACTTCGAACGTTCCACGTTCAGCATACGATATATTTGGTGCAAAAAGCATCGCCGCAATCAGCATTTTTGTGATTGTTTTCATACTTACCCCCGTTATTAAAATGAATATTTTAACCCAAGATGCAATCCAAAAGACTGCCACGTGGCGCGTTTAAGTGAATCGGTAACCTTTTCAGTATGCGCCGGAACCGTTTCCAATAATGGAACATAATACACATTGCCAAATTCATCATAGGCTTCTTGCATTACATATTGACCATTTTCGTCAACTACGTATTGACTGTATTCTGCAATATATAATTCACCAGGTATTTTCCCAACATGGAACAAATTCGTATCAACCTTTAATGACAACTGCATTCTGTCGGAAATCCGATAATTATATTCCATTTCCGCAGCATAAGAATATGCACCATTGCTGCCTTCGTCCAAGAAACTGGGGTTCTGTTGCCAATCTGTACGGTTTGGCCAAATCCCTTCGGATGAATATTTAGGTAATCCAAACTGCATATATAAACGCAAATGATCTTTTAGGGTCATTTGTTTTTCAATTTCAAGACCAACATAAAAACCAGACCACGTTGTGTTATATTTATGTGTTGTCCCTTCGACAATAACGGGACCATCACCACCAATAATTACACATTCGCCCGCGTTTACACCCCATGGAACAGTTCCCATTTCAATAACATAATCACCCGTCGATAACGCATCACCCAGAACACCAAAGCCATCAATATAACTTGATGCCGCGTTTGTTACAACCTTGATATCTTCGGGCGACATACATACCTGATACCATTCTTCGGGTGCGTCCGCACCAATTGGAACAGAATAATAATTGCCCAATTCATCACCAAATACATATTCGCCCAAATTTGTCATCAATGGCAAATATACACCAGGATTTGGATAGTAATGATTTGACATTTCCAAGTTATGCTTGAAAATTTCATAACCAAACGTTGGCGACAATTTCCAACCGCCAATATCCCAAATATGATGCGCAGATATACCAAACTTGAAATGATTACTGCGTCCCGACTGATCCCCCATTGATATTGTAAATATCCCATATTCTGGCACAGAGTTATCAAATGGCTTTAAATCATAGTCCATAGACAGACCGCCATGCGACATATCACCATATGAATATTCACCATAAATCTTTAAATCAAAATCACGAATATCAAAAATATGTTTGGCCCCAACGGTGATTTCATTCCAAATCATATCGTCCCACTCAAGAATGGAATTTACACCCGTTTCAAATTCAAAATCCGCAAAACGACGCGAATATCCCGCATAAATCGTGGTAGAATTTTCTTCGTCCGCCGGTAATGCAATACCATTCGCAGTCATCGTGCCATATGTTGTCGGCACCTGGGGACGTGGAACCTGATAAGAATATGTACGCGAACCAACAACCTGGGTCGAACCAGATTGACCCACATATTTCGTGTAACCTTGGTCAGCATAACGCTTGTAAGAAGTCTGATTAGCAGTTGGGGTTGACGTTTTTTGATAATATGACGGCACCCCTTCGTTTGCAGCAAACGCCGCAAAAGGTGCATAAATCAGCGATAAAAATGATATTATCCTTGCCTTCATCGTATATCAATAGGTCTATTATAACACATTTTTTTGTTTATGAAAAGCAATTTCATTTATTACTTGCGTGAAAGAATTCTGATTGTAAAATGACAAGGCTATGAATAACCGCCCACACAATATTTATATACACGTGCCATTTTGCAAATCAAAATGCAATTACTGCGCGTTCTTTTCACACGCGTGCGCAAACCCAGACTGGACAAAATACACAAATGATATTTGTTCAGAAATAGATTTTTGGGGACAAAAACTTGGGAAAATAAATGTTCCTACGATTTTCTTTGGGGGTGGAACACCGTCCTTGATGCCAGTACAGGCATTTGAAAAAATCTTGGCAACAATCAAAAAAAACTTTGAATTGGCCCAAGATGCCGAAATAACACTTGAAACAAATCCCGCCACGGTTGATTTTGTAAAAATGCAAGACTTTAAAAACGCCGGTGTAAATCGGATTTCTATCGGGGTACAGTCTTTGGATGATAAAAAATTAATCTTCTTGGGGCGTAGGCATACCGCCAAAGATGCAATCGAAACAATTGGCTATGCAAAAAAATTAGACTTGCGCATATCGGCGGACTTTATTTATGGAACACCAAATGAAACCCTATCAAACGTTATAAAAATGTGCAATGATATAAATAAAATCGGTATAAAACACTGTTCGTTATATGAATTAACTATTGAAAAAAATACACCGTTTGGCAAAATGAACTTGAACATGCCAACCAACGAAGAAATGGCACAGATGTATATCGCAATACAAGAAAACTTGAAATTGCCGCGATACGAAGTTTCAAACTACGCACAAATCGGTCAAGAATGCAAACACAATCAAAATGTATGGGATGGTGAACCTTATATCGGAATTGGACGTGGTGGCGCAGGACGTATATTCTTGAACAATACCTGGTATGAACAAATGGGTGCAAATGCGTGCTTTGAAACAATATCAGACAACACGCGCGCCGTTGAACAAGTTATAACTGGCATGCGAACAATTCGCGGTTGCCGATTGACAGATGCAATAAAAAACGTTATTGATATAGACTGGATAAAAAACAATTCGCATCTGGTAAATATTTACAATGATAGAATCGTTGCAACCGAACAAGGAATTTTGATACTAGATGAGTTAATCGTAAATATGGTGAAGTAAAAAAATGAAAAGTACGTTCTGGAATATCGTTGGAATAATCGCCGTAATCGGCACAATTGTTTTTGCAAAATCTGTAACAAAGGAGAAAATCGTGAACGCAGGAATTAAAATGGAAAATATGGACACCGCCATAAACGCAGGTGATGATTTTTACAATTACGCAACACGTGGATGGCAAATTGCAAATCCGATTCCTGATGATTACAGCAGATATGGCGCATTTGATGTTCTACGTAACACAAATCTGGAACGCAGTCGTGAAATAATCGAACAAAACGATGGAAAAATCGGGTTGCTTTATAAAATCGCAATGGATGAAAAGAAATTAAACGCTGAAAAAACAAATCCCGTTAAACCACAGTTAAATGAAATTGATAATTTAACACGCAAAGACCTGGAAAAATACTTGGGAAAAATGCATAAATTTTCTTCCGCGTTCTGGGGCGACGGTGTGGCGTTGGACGAAATGGATAGCGAACATTTCTTGTACAATATTGGTCAAGGGGGACTGGGGCTATCGCGCGACTATTATTTTGACACTGATGAAAAATCTGTGAATATACGAAAAAAATACAAAGAATTTATACAAAAACAGATGAATAATTTTGGTCTAGATATAGACGCAGAAAAACTATACGCGTTTGAAGAACGTATGGCCAAATCTTTTTATCCAAAAGAAAAGTTACGCGACCCGCATGCAAATTATCACAAAATGACAATCGAAGAAATAAAAGAAAAATTTACGGGCTTTGATTGGGATTCTTATTTGGATGCACGTGGCGCAAAAGCCGCAAAACAAATAAACATTGCACAGCCAGAAGCAATCGAAGAATCAATCGCAATTATGAACGATACAGATTTCGAACTAATAAAATCTTATCTAAAATACCGTATCGTTAGTGGGGCTGATTCTGTACTGGACGATGAAACTTATGAAATATCTTTTGATTTTTATAATCGCACTATGGCCGGACAAAAAGAACAAAAACCACGTTGGAAACGCGCAGTTTCAATGATAGACAGCGCACTGGGCGAAGAAGTTGGACGTTTATATGTCGAAAAATATTTTTCAAAAGATGCAAAAAAACGTATGCAAACGCTGGTAAAAAATTTACAGCGCGCATACGCAGATCGTATTGAAAATTTGGACTGGATGTCAGATACAACCAAGAAAAAGGCAATCGAAAAATTATCAACCTTCAAGGCAAAAATTGGGTACCCCGATAAATGGCGTGATTATTCAAAACTGGAAATCCAAGAAGATTCTTTGTGGAATAACGTTATGCGTGTTTCCGAATTCGAAGACGCATTTTGGATTGCAAAAATTGGCAAGAAAAAAGACCCAAACATTTGGTATATGAATGCACACGAAGTCAACGCTTATTACGATCCATCAACAAACGAAATCTGTTTCCCTGCCGGGATATTACAATATCCTTTCTTTGATATGGATGCAGATGACGCATTTAATTATGGCGCAATTGGCGCTGTAATCGGGCATGAAATGACGCACGGATTCGATGATTCCGGACGACATTTTGACAAAGACGGAAATATGAAGGATTGGTGGACCGCAGAAGATGCAAGTGGTTTTGATAAACGCGCCAAAGTAATGGTTGAATTCTTTGATAAAATTAAAATCAATGACGAAGTTAACGCAAACGGCACGTTCACATTGGGCGAAAACTTGGCCGATTATGGTGGGGTTACAATTTCTTATGATGCATATAAAAAATTTGGGAATGCGTCGGGTGTTGTAAATAATTTAACCGCCGATATGCGTTTCTTTATATCATACGCAGGGGTGTGGGGACAAAATATTCGCGCGGCCGAAGAATTACGTTTAACCAAAGTGGACGAACATTCATTGGGAAAAAACCGTGTTAATGGAATATTGCCACATATTAACGCGTGGTATGACGCATTTAATATAACCGAACAAAATAAAATGTATATTGCACCGGAAAAACGCGTAAAATTATGGTAAAACGCACGTAAAAAAATCCCCCAAACGGGGGATTTTTTATATTGATTATCTGGTCTTTTGCATAACGGAATTATTAAATGGATTAAAACGCCCTTTTAGAACATGAAACGTATTCTGTTTTGGCGCAATACTGCAACCGCCACTAAAAGTACATCTACCATTTTCCAAATGCTTGCACCCTTTGCACATATACATAACTTATCCTTTTTGTTGTTTAACCGTCGGCAATAATAACACACAAGCACCTTTTGTCAACATATTTATTTTCCTATTTTTTTGCACAACTATTTATATTTACAAGATTTTATTCTTATACCCCTATTCCGGCATTGTACAGAGTGGCGATTTAAAAAATCCCCCAAACGGGGGATTTTTTTATTTATGGTTCGCGACACGTTCGCGGAATTCATTGCTGGGGCGGAAAGTTGCAACGCGACGCGCCGATATTACCGCAGACGCACCTGTTTTTGGATTACGACCCATACGTGCGTTCTTTTCCAAAATCTTGAACGTACCGAAACCCGCAAATTTTACTTCTTCGCCATTTATCAAAGATTCGCAGATTTCATCAAATACAATATCAACCATCTTGTACGCATCCGCAGTTGTTAAACCGAATTTTTCACGCAATCTTGTTGCAAAATCATTTCTTGTTATCGTAGCCATTTTTTCTTTCCCCTTATACTCTTATTAACGCCGCGCCCCAGGTCAGACCACTGCCAAAGGCGGGATATAAAATTAACTGTCCATGCTTTATAATACCATTATCGAACCCATATGCCAACGCCAAAACGCCGGATGCGCTGCTGGTATTCGCGTGCTTGTCCACAGTAATTAAAATCTTGTCCAACGGAAACTTTAACCTATCCGCGCAACTATGGATAATACGCAAGTTTGCCTGATGCGGGATAATCCAATCAACATTTTCAGCCGTAATTCCCGCGTGTTCCATTATATAATCCGCCGCCGCAGGCATACATTGTACGGCCTTTTTATATGTTTCCGGACCCGTCATCTGAATTTTATGATCCGGTGTTCCATGCAGGCATTCAAATTCACCACCATCCGCCATTACAACCGTATCAATAATCCCAGAATAACTGGACGAAGAATGCTCGAATATCAATGCGCCTGCGCCATCGCCAAATAATACCGCCGTCGAACGATCCGTCATATCAACAAAACGTGTCATTTTTTCCGCACCAATTATCATAACACGATTGTGCATCCCAGCCGTAAAAAAGCCACGCGCACAATGCAGCGCATAAATAAAGCCAGTACACGCACCACGAACATCAAACGCAGGAATGTTTTTTGTTGGATTTAAACGTCCCAAAACCTGAACCCCGACGGATGGAAAATCCAATTCAGCCGTTACACACGATACAATAACCAAATCAATATCATCAATTGTCAGATTTGCATTTTCCAGCGCACGTTGTGCGGCAATTGTCGCCATATCAACAACGGTTTCATCATCACGCGCAAAATGGCGTTCGCGAATACCCGTACGCGTCGTAATCCATTCGTCCGAAGTATCCATGAGACGTTCAAAATCCAGGTTGGTCATAATTTTTTCGGGCAAATAAGACCCATATCCAACCAATCTATTTCCCATAAACCTTTCCTTTTATATTTTTTTGCGGAATTATTATACACGCGCATTTTAAAACTTGCAATATAAAAACTATGGGAAATTATCTTATAAAAAAACAGGGAAAATTCCCTGTTTTTACAATACGTTTTATACGTATTTCTTGTCGTAGTTTTTTTGCAATGGGCCTGTTATCTCATTTTTTTCACATATTGCAACCACAAATTTGTTACCAACAATTTTATTGAATAAATCTTTTATTTGATTTAATATTTGCCCAACGTCCCCATAGTTCAACAGGATAGAACAAATTCCTCCTAAGAATTAGATGCAGGTTCGAGTCCTGCTGGGGACGCCAGTTCACACAGGACGAAGAACCGTTCAAGCAACGAAGTTGCGTCAGGTTCGGAACGTAGCGCAACGCGTGAAGTGAAAGGGGCCCATCGTGGCGACGCGACACAGATGGGAATTTACAGTCCTGCTGGGGACGCCAGTTTTATCGGTTCTTTTGTGCGTTGATATTGCTATATAATAACAAGACTTGGTCTTTGTTGTTGCCGATGTTTGAGGGTTCTATTTCTATACAGGATAATTTCTTTCCGGGATTTTTTTTGAAAAATTTTAATTCCCAATTGCTATAACGTGATAATAATTCTGGATTTAGTAATCCAACACCTTGCCAAATATACTCAAATGCAATTATGCCAGATTTATTTCTTAGATTGTTTTCAATTAACGGTTCCAGGACCGCGTTGTAAAAATATTCAAATGCAACATTAAACTTTTTTGCCCCAGAACATACATAATCAAAAATATTAGACAGTAATACAATATCATACTTTGACGTAATTACAGTGTTTATGTTTTGCAAATCAACATGCGAAAAATTTATTTTTTCTGGCAATTTTCTTGCCAAGTCCATGTATTTTTCCCTGCTGCTGAAATACGATTTGGCGTTACTTAATTTATTGTCAGAATACGGGACACACATACGTTTTGGTTTTTTGTCAGAACAGTAAATATATGAATAAAAAATTTTTAGTGAATCAGAAAATTCATTCCATAGTGGCGATATTATATCCTTGTTCATTCGTGATTTGCCAAAGAAAAAGTTTATAAAATCTTCGTATGGTAAATTGCGTATCATATGAAATTTTAATTCCATAATATTTTTTTGCGCATAATTTATGTCAAACAAATCTACGCTTTTCGCGTCGCGCAAATAACATTCAAACGCATGGTCGCCCGATGCACAGACAGATAAAATCCGCTTGCCTGAAATATCTCCCAATTTATCCAAGTATCCTGGGATGTTTTCGTTCGAAAATACATATACGACATTGTCCACAGAAAATAAATTTTTCTGCGCACAAAACCTTTGGTTAAAATCAGGTAGATTTCTATACATTTGAATAATATTGTTATAATTGTTTTTGCGTCATCGATAATACGACGTCCCATTTACAGTTTTTTTGCATAGATTCTGTTGCACGCGCAACAAAATTTCGTTCAAATGCACGGTTTGAATAAAGCGAGTGTTTTTTATTAAAATAATCAATATAAGATATCCATGCGTTTGGATTTGTGCCCCACATGTAACTGAAAATAATCTGAGAGTTATTGCCACATAGATTTTTATCCGATAACTTTGACAATACATCTTTGTAATATTTTTCAATACGCTGCTCGTAAGACATCATATTATAATTCATATATAGGTATTCAAAAATATTTGATAGCAAAATCAAATCGTATTTTTTATTAAAACGATTGTGCACATCCAGTAAATTACAGTGTTTAAAATTTATCTTTTCTGGCAATCTTTCACGTAATTTATAATATTTATCAGAACTATACAGGTATGGAATACTTTGTAATAACCTATAATCAGGACTGCATGCGGCACGATATCGTATCATATCCAAACCGCGTATTTTGTAATCTTCGATAAAAGATATTAATTTTTTTGAAAATTTGTCAGATATCGGTTCCAAAATTTTCGTATCAAAAAATCGTTTTTCATCAAAAAAGAATGTTAAAAAATCATTATATGATAAATGCTTTATCATATGTGTCTTTAATTCGACTATACTATTTTGAAACGAATTTATGTCAAACGTATCAACCGATTTTGCACCGGCCAAATATGAAAGAAATGCATGATCCCCAGACGCGGCAACGGTTAAAACATTTTTTTCCGTCAAATCGCCAATTGGCCTAAGGTAATCTGCGATGTTTTCATTGGTAAAAACATACACCGGCGCACGGTCTTGAAAACTATATGTGGTGGAAATAAATTTATCAACGCTATTCATCGCTAGTCTTATACCACAAATAAGAATATAGTCAACTTTTATTTAATTGATAAACAAATAAAATTATATATAATTCCCAAACACAAAGGTAAAAAACAAATGAAAAACAAAGCCGTAAAAATAGGAATCATCGCAAGTATATTACCACATATTTTCTGTTGTGGGATACCGCTGATTTTGGCATTTGTTGGGCTAATCGCGCCAGATGCCGCACATTTCCACATATTGCCACATTGGATGGAACCTTGGTTATTTGTTTTTTCCGGCGTAATGTTAGTGGTGTCTTGGTATCTTGTCGCGCGTGATTGCAGATGTGCATGCGAACATTGCGACGGCGACAAATCGCACTACGTTCAAAAAATTATAGTGGGAATAATAACCGCCGCGTTTATAATTAGTTTAATATTACACATTTTATCGCATCATTAAAGAAAAAGCCCATTTGGGCTTTCTTTATACAAATTTTTCAGGAACAAGATTGCTTAGATTTTTCCAAATGCGCCTGAATATAGTTGTGTCTGGGGCACGCTTGTGAACCTGGGGCACTTTGTCTGTTGGGCGACTGCCGGTCCAAATGGGGTTACCCTTGTCATCCAATGTTACATGCCAAGATGTTTTTGTATCCTTGATAATTGTATCACGTAATTTTTTCGCAAAATCACGGCTTTCAAATATCGCGACATTTTCTGTGTTGTAAAAAGCACTGCGTGGATCCAAATTAAAACTGCCTATCCAAGAAATATCATCATCAAAAACCATGGTCTTGCTATGCAATACGGAAAAACTAGACTGCTTGCGTTCCCTATCATGTTCCTTGGCGCGCAGATTTTCCGCAGAAACCATAAATTCATAAACGTCTGCACCGGATTCAATTAACTGCTTGCGATATTTTTCCCATTTCGCATAAACCGTTGGGGCATTTGTTGACGCCAACGAATTTGTAACAACCGTCATATGAACACCAGAACCTTCTTCGCGTAACATCTGGGCCAAACCGCCGTTACCCGGAACAAAATATGCCGCAGACATATAAACGGAATCAGTTGTACGTTTCCATAAATGTTGCAAGGCTTGAATTATATCGCCACGATATTCTTCTTTTTCAGACATTGTCATTTCAACCTTTGCCGGCGGATCTGCCAAGAACTTTCCGCGCCCCCAACTGAAATCAAACCGCTTGTTCTTGTAATCAGATTGCGCAATGTTAATTATGTCATTATAGCGCTGAACAGTG
Organism: Candidatus Enterousia sp.; assembly: GCA_045651445.1. Classification (GTDB taxonomy): domain Bacteria; phylum Pseudomonadota; class Alphaproteobacteria; order Rs-D84; family Rs-D84; genus Enterousia. The sequence goes on from JAZRSI010000006.1 coordinate 24,692, forward strand.
TCGGCTTCTTCATCAATAATGCTTGCCATTTCTTTCTGTAAACGCTTTGCATCACGCTTGGACTTGGATTTCGGGAATACGGATGCGGGAATTGATAAATGATGATTCCAATATTCATCAAAACTGTCCGTTGCAAAATGCGTCATATCGCCCAAGAATAAAACGTCTGTATCAGAAAAATTCGATGCAGTTTCTGGATAGAAATAATTGCTGCCCACGTTTCGTCCGCCCGTAATATACGCAATATTATCAACAATAAATAACTTGTTATGCATACGTGAATTTAAACGTGAAAAATCCGTTAAAAATTGCGGATAATATAATAACTTAGAACGATTGGCAACGGCGTTAAAAACCTTGACTTCGATATTTGGGTGCTGATTCAATAGCATTACATCCACAATATCTGATTTTGTTCCATAATCATCAAGCAAAATTCGAACCTTGACCCCACGATCTGCGGCCCTTTTTAATTCTGTAATCAAAATCTTGGATGTAAAATCATTACTGTAAATATATGTCTGCAAATCAATTGTTTTGGTCGCCATACGCGCAAACGCAGAACGTATTACAAACGCAGATAGACCGTCTTCGATTAATGTCGCGCCAGATAGATTTTCACCCGCAGATAATTCTTGGGCATAAATCCGCGCAATTGGTGTTTCATATGGATTAAAACTAAAATCAGAAGACGTAATTTTCGGCGTATAATCATCAAGACGCGCATCACGCATACTGGTCGGGACGGTTGTACAACCAATTAACGGCAAAGCAAAAAAACCGTACAAAATCTTCTTTATTCCTTTCAAAACGTGCACCTTTTTAGTTTTATCGTGATTATTATATTAAAACATTATTATTTTAACAAGTCAAATTCATTATAACTTTTAATAATTTAGGAATCAAGTCCCCATCAATATTTTTATTGATAAACAAAATAAAAATTGCTAGTTTTGTATTTGCGCACCCAATGGGAATTGGGGCGGGGCTGTGGAAAGCCCATTCTATCCGGCGGTATAAACTGTCGCAATCTGGTATGCGCAATACCTTGTTTTTTTGCGCACCCCTGACGAAGGTCGGGGTGCTGTGGTTATATAATAGACCGTATGGTCAAAATCCACAGAATCAATGATAGAATGATTTTCCAACACCCCGACCGTCATTTTTTTGGCGGTTTGTTTTTTAACACAAAAAAAAGGGCTTGAAAAAAATGAAAAAACATTTCTATCGATTTATGACGCATATCACCACAGGAAAAACAAATGTTTTTTATAAAACAAAATATGCAAAAATCCGACAAAAACAAAATAACAAAGATGAATATTTGGCACCAAATTCTTGTAAAAGAATTCTTGTTGTGAACACGGATAGTATTGGCGACTATATCTTATCAAGAAATTTTTTGACGCAATTAAAAAAATCTGAAAAATACCGTGGATATGAAATTCATTTTATGGGATGCGAAACGCATAAAAAATTCGCAGAATACCTAGATAGTGATACTATCGATAATTTCCTATGGGTTCCCAATCGACCACAAGAACGCAGCGAAGATGAATTAATACAAATAAAAGACGCCCTGCACCACAGTGGCCTTCGTTATTGTTACGACACAATAATTTTCCCGTCTTTAAATAGCGTAGATAAAATGCGGGCACACAACTTGCTGACCAAAAACATCAAATACAGAGAAAAAATTATCTTGTCAAACGCGGCCAGACCTAATGAAAAGATGCAGCATTTGTTGAACTTTACAAGTGTTTATGTAAATAATAACGCGTCCAATATGTTTGACTTTGATATAAACAAATGGTTTTACGAAAATTTACTTGATAAAAAAATAGATTTAAAATATCCGGTAATTGAAAACGAAAAAATTATTCAAAACTGGGAAAAATTTAATTGGGATTGGTTAAAAAATCAAAAATCAGAATACATTGTTATAAACCCTTGCGCATATGATAATTATCGTAAATGGCACAGAAATAACTGGATTGAAATTATACAATACATCAAAACTAAATTAGGTTTAGATGTAGTTATTGCGTGCGCAAAGCACGAAGAAGAATACTGCCAAGAAATCGCGAATTTTTGCGACACAAACATTACAGTTATGGCAGGGCTAAGCATTGATAAATTATTAATGCTGCTTAAAATGTCAAAATTATATATCGGACAAGATAGCGGTATATTCCACGTGGCGGCGGCACTTGATATACGTGCATTATGCCTATCTGCGGGGAATGCGTATTTTAGATTTATGAATTATCCAAAATACAGAAAAAACATAAAGGTCTTGTTCCCAAAGGGCGTCGAAGAATGGATAAACAAAAACAATGATAAAAACCGCGAGCAAGTAAGAAGAGTCGATAGTTTCTACATAAACGAAATCAAAACAAAATATGTAAAACAAGAAATCGAACAGTTATTAAATCTAAGAGAGATTTGCTTTATACACAAACTGTCCACAAATAATACCGGCGATAAAGTAATTTGCGTTTATGATTACTTCAAAGAATATTTCGATAAATTCTTTGTTCAAAAATTTGATAACGAGGCAATGAAATATATGGCCCACAAATCAAATACGGTGTTTATTATCGGTGGGGGCGGAATCATAAACCAAAACAATAACTGGAATAAATGGATTAATAACCTGATGACTGATTCCAACAAAGTTATTGGTTGGGGAATTGGATTTAACCAGCATTATGGCAGTAAAATAGACATCGAATTAAATACACAAGGCTTTTCAATCTTGGGGATTCGTGATTTTAATCAACCTATTCGATATGTTCCGTGCGCATCTTGTATGGGAAAGGCGCTTGAAAAAAATGCAAAAACAATTCGAAAGGTAGGTTGCATTACACATTACGCAAACGCCGACCATAAATTTGATTGTCCAACAATTTATAACAACCAAGACTTTCACGAAATAATAAAATTTATTTCCGAAACAGACGTTATTATAACCAACACATATCACGCAATGTATTGGTCAACACTGATGGGCAAGAAAGTAATTCTTTTTGATTCTTTTAGCAACAAATTTGATAACTTTAAATACAAACCTAAAAAACATTCTGGCAAATTGGATGACGATATAAAAGGTGCAAAATCATATCCAAATGCATTGGCGGAATGTCGAAAAATTAACCAGGAATTCTTTGAAGAAGTAAAAAAGATTATAGAAGCCTAAAAAAATCATCACCGACAATTATTGTCGGTGATGGCTCCCTTCCTTCTGGATAACCAGAAACTGTGTGTCCTGTGCGCGCAATCGCCTTTGATTCTTAGGCGGCCATTGCAACACCAGACTTAACTGAATTGTCGGATGCGTCCATTACTTTCTTGGCTTCGGCAAAGACCATTTCTTTTACGCGCAACGCCAATGTTTTTGTATCCATACCTTCGGCGGCAACATCAAAATTATCAGTACGAATTTGTAACGATACATATGCGCCAACCAATGATGGACGTGATAAATCTTCGATAGAACGTGGTGTGTTATTCTGACCAATTTTTAATTCATCTGCCAATGATATAATTTGTCTATCTTCGTTAACCCAAACAGTTGTTGTCAGGACTTGATTTAAAGCAATCATTATTTCTTTGATGTTCTTTGGCATGCGCGTTTCCCCTCCTTTCTGGGTAAAGTTGTAAAATCATCTTTTTTTTGTGTAAATACCAACGTATTTACAAATTGGTCAGATAATTTTTATTGTTATTTTTTTGTTTTTCCCAAAAAACCAGCAAATCTACGGATTTCTTGGGGTTTTATTCTTTTTCCCTTTGTCTATACAAACATCTTAGAACAAAAACGAATCGCAGGTCAAGCATAAAATGCATTTATTTTAAAAATATTTTAATTTTTTTATTTTTATTTTGAAAAACCATAAAATCCCATAAAATATTTATAAAATGTCATTGACAACCATAAATCCCCGTGCTACATTCCAAGCAAGGCAGGTAATAAAACAAAAGAAATACAACCCAAAAAGAAATCATAAAATGTCATTGTTTCTCTCATCTTATGAAAATCGTTTGGATACCAAGGGGCGTATTTCTGTGCCTGCCCAATTTAGAAATTCTATGCACGACGAAAAATTCGCAGGTGTCGTTTTATATCGTTCTTTTACAAATAACTGTATCGAAGGGTTGTCAATGTCCCGTATGGAACAAATGGCCGCCGCCACCGATAAAATGGGTGTCTTTGATAGCGAACTGGACGATTTGTCTGCGATGCTGTTTGCGGATGCGCGGCCGTTGGCGTTTGACGTAACTGGACGCGTCGTTATTCCCGACGAATTATTAAAACACGCCGGCATTACTGATAGGGCAATATTTGTTGGGCGTGGAAATAGTTTTCAAATCTGGAACCCTGATGCATTCCGTGCCGCACAGGAAAAATCGTTGAACAATCTGCGGAAAAATCGCCCTAATTTAAAAATCGGCGAATAATCAAACAAATTCTTGCAAATACGAAAAAATACTGTATAATCAGTTCGATTTTGCGGGTGGGCGCAAAGTCGGTCCGATTAACCCCACAAGACCTCGTCTTTATATAGCAGATATGACGATGGCAAACTTTGATGAATAATTTCTTATGAAAGATTTATCCAAAGATTTATTTAATCCAGTATCTGGCGAAGATTTTGTCCAGATGTTTGACGCAAACTATGGTTCACAAGAAACATTACAGGGCTATGCAACCAAGGGTACAGTAAAAGATATCCGTGGTGATTTCGCAATGGTTGATGTTGGCTTGAAATCCGAAGGTCGCGTTCCATTAAAAGAATTCGGTGCATCTGTACCATCTGTTGGTGATATTATTGACGTTTTTGTTGAACGTTATGAATCCCGCGAAGGTACTGCGGTTCTGTCTTATTCCAAGGCACGTGCAGAAAAAGCATGGAAAGAATTGGAAAAAACAGTTGCCGAAGGTATCGATCCAGAAGGTACAATTATCGACGTTGTACGTGGTGGCTTTACTGTTGATATCAACGGTGTATTTGCATTTATGCCATCATCACAGGTTGATCACAAACCAATCCGCGATGCAAAATCTATGATTGGCTTGAAAGATAAATTCCGCGTATTGAAAATGGATGCATTGCGCACAAACGCAATCGTATCACGTCGCGCGATACAATCTGATACAATCGCCGCTGCACAAAAAGAAGCAATGAAAAACATTTCATTGGGTGCGGTTTTGGAAGGTACTGTAAAGAACATCACAGATTATGGTGTATTTATTGATTTGGGCGGAATTGACGGCCTGTTGCACGTAACAGACTTGTCTTGGAAACGCGTAAATCATCCACGTGAATTGGTTCATGTTGGCGAAAAAATCAAAGTCAAGGTTATCCAATTCGACCCAGAATCACATCGTATTTCATTGGGTGCAAAACAGTTGGAAGAAGATCCATGGGAAACAGCATCTCGTGCGTTCAACGTTGGCGACACGGTAACGGGCAAAGTATCATCTTTGACAGATTACGGTGCATTCATCGACTTGGGCAACAATATCGAAGGCTTGGTTCACATGTCTGAATTGTCTTGGACAAACAAGAACATTCACCCAAGCAAAGTTTTGCAAAATGGTCAAGATGTAACTGTTACTGTTTTGGGTATCGACCAAGAAAAACGCCGTATTTCATTGGGCTATAAACAATTGCAACCAAACCCATGGAAGCAATTCGCAGAAACCCACAATGTTGGCGACGTTATCACGGGTCCTATCAAGAACACAACAGAATTCGGTTTGTTTGTTGCGTTGACATCTGAATTGGACGGTATGGTTCACATTTCAGACTTGTCTTGGAACAAACTTGACGAAGAAGAATTGAAGAAATTCGTTCGTGGTCAGGAAGTAACTGCGAAAATTTTGGACATCAATCCAGAAAAAGAACGCGTTACATTGGGTATTAAACAGTTGACTGAAAGCGCAGAAAACAACGCTGTTTCTATCAAGAAAGGCGCGGTTGTATGTGGTACAGTATCTGAAATTACACCTGACGAATTGATTTTGGACTTGCAAGGTGATGTTCGCGGTGTTATCCGTCGTACAGACTTGTCTCGTGAAAAGTCAGAACAAGATACCGGCAAATTTAATATCGGCGACAGTGTCGAAGCATCTGTTGTTTCTGTCGAAGGGAACACAGTTAAACTGTCAATCCGTGCATTGCAGGTAACATTGGAAAAGCAAGCGGTTAAAGAATTCGCAAACGAAGCAGACAGTGGTTCTGTTTTGGGCGATATCTTGGGCGCTGCGATTGAAAACAGCAAAAAATAATTTGCAAATATGTAAATTGTTTCACCGTCCGTCTTGTCGGGCGGTGTTTTTTATGCTAAGATTATCTTATGACGAAAAAAAATAAAATCATTGTTATGATGGCGGGGCCTGGGGCTGGCAAGGGGACATTGTCCCAAATGTTAATGGCGGATGGCGATTATAAATATATTGGCATTGGTGAAATATTGCGTGCCAATGTAACTGACACGCGGATAGCCAAAATAATATCGTCCGGCAATTTGGTCCCTGATGAATTGGTTTATGATTTGGTGAACCAAGAAATTTCTGATGGTCGGGATTATATTCTTGATGGGTTCCCCCGTAATTTAAACCAGGCGAAATGGTTTGTTGAAAATTATTCAGAAAAATATGACATACGCGTTATCTATATGTTTGTTCCAAAAGAATTAATGCTGGCGCGCATAAACAAACGGCTTAATTCTGGGGCGGGTCGCGCAGATGATGCAGATGGCGAAGTTATTAGTCGTCGCTTGGATGCATTTTATAAAACAACAATGCCGGCAATTGATTGGTTGCGCAACGAAAAAAGTATTTCATTTAATGAAATTAACGCGTGCGGTGATGCGAATAGTATATATTCAGATATTATTTCTGTACTTGTCAAATAAATTACCAAAATAACCATTTGCTTTTATTTTTATGTTTTATTAAAATAACTTATGTTATGATGAATTGTCATAATGGGGCCTAGAAACCCGAGAATACGGTATTCGCATATCGCGAATAATAAACATACTCCAACCCGTGGTTGGAGGGCGGTGAATATATCGAATAAACCCGCTATACCGTATTATAGTTTCTAGCCTCCAACCGCTTTTGATTTTCAGATGCGGTTTTTTTGATTTTGTGGTGCGAAAAATCTTGCGAAATCATTCATAAAAAAACATGGGGGAAATTATGAAGAAATTTTTATTGACGCTATCATCAATCTTGTTTTGCACAAATGCCTTTGGTTGGACCGCGGTTGGCGATAATGTAGCCAGCGCGTATGGATATAATACCGATGTTCATGACAACGATTCTGTTCCGTATATAATTGCGGGCGGCAAAGGGAAAATGTCTGCAGGCGTTCCAAACGAAACTACGAGCTATGGTATGGTGGCTATTTTTGCTTATAATCATTTGACCCTGGAAGGTGCAATGTTGTGTCCAATGCAGGTAGAATGCGATTTAATAAAAGATTGGTCCCCATGGAGAGTTGTTACAACATATTATCGACCAGCAAATCTTGGAGAAGATTGGTTAAATACAAATTGCCTTCATCTTTGCAAAGAAGGATATACTTACAAACTGGGCAACGGATGCATACCAATAGCAACTATAACATCGGGCGAAACAATTGATTTTGACAACCGCGTTCCAGAAGTTGTTTTTAAAACAAACAGCCCAACAATAACAACAAAAACAACCGCCAATTTAGAAGCTGATCACAAGTTGTTTTCGTCTGGTTATGAGGTTCTTGCTAATGATCAACAAAAACAATGGGATAATGTGCTTGCGGTGTCCAGATTTATACCACATGGTGTTATGGTAAAACCATTCTATCTTAAGTGTAGAAGCATAGATTATCCTAATAATAATAATTATATTGAAGTTTTGCAGGCTAGATCAAAAGAAGAAACTATACTATGTATGATGGGGTATCAACCAAACACCGACAAGACAGCGTGCGTTCTGATTGATGCCAGTAAAAGTGTGGGGGCAATAACAACTTGTGGTGATGGGTCAAAAAAATATGGATTTAATGAAAAAGGCGAATGTATAACATGCCCTAATGGCAAATTATTTTCTGACGAAAAACATGATTGTGTACAGGCGATTGCACTAAGTAAAACAGATATGCTATATGGCAAGGGCAAAACAAAATCTGATGTGATGAATAATAAACCATGTTGGGTATATGCAGAACCGCAACAGTATAAAGAATGCGTTATGAATGCCGCCGCATCGGATTAAATATGTGATTAACAATAAAAAAGCGGAACAACCTGGGTCCCTTGGGGATTCACCCACAAAATTTTCAATTTTGCGGGGCCCGAAAAAGCCACGGGATGACAGAATTAGAATTTCTGTTTTATAATAATACAGATTGATTTTATTTTTTATTCTTCGTTTTTTATTGTGGCACGAACATCCGCCAGCGCACGTGCGCGTTCCGCAATCAATCCGTTCAAATTCGCAGACATTAAATCAACCGTGAACTTAATCGAATTTGCAAATGCCAAGGCATCACTGTTGCCGTGCGTCTTAATCGCAAAACCACGCAAGCCCAAGAAAGTCGCACCGGCATATGAACGTGGGTCGATTTTGTGTTTTAAACGCTTGAATACATGTATCAAGAAAAAGGCACCTATCATCGCAAGTATGGATTTCTTGAAATTTTCAACAACAACACGTTTTACTAACTTCGCGGTACCTTCGACCGTTTTTAAAACGATATTGCCCGTAAAACCGTCTGTAACAACAACCTGAACACGGCCCGCGCTGATATCATTACCTTCGACAAAGCCAATATAATCGTATGGTAATTTATCCTTGTGTTCGGATAAAACCTTGTTCAAATGAATCAATGTTTCGTTACCCTTGGTTTCTTCGGAACCAATGTTTAAAATACCCAATTTTGGACGTGGCATTTTACCAACAACTTCGGCATAAACACTGCCCAAGACGGCAAAGTCAAACAATATTGTTTCATCACAATGAACATTTGCACCCAAATCCAAAACAACCACGCGACTATCCCCCGCGCCAGATGGCAACATCGTTGTAATCGCAGGGCGTGAAATACCATCAATGGTCTTTAATGCCAATTTAGACAAAGACATCAAAATGCCAGTGTTACCCGCACTGATAACCGCAGAAGATTTCCCTTCGCGGACGTCCTTGATTGCCATGTACATTGATGTATCTTGGGCGTGGCGCAAGACATCCATAACCTTGTCAGTTGGTTTGATTACGTTTGGTGCATGTACCACTTCTATGTTACGGGAAACACGTGGGTATTTCGCCAACAATTTACGTAATTTCTTTTCATCACCAAAGACACGAAATTGAACGCTATCTTCGCCATTTTGATACAAATATTGATTTAATCCACCAAGGACCGCATTGGGACCTTTGTCCCCGCCCATGGCATCAATTGAAATAATTTTTTTATCGTCTGACATTGTATATATAAAAAGCAGAAAAGGCACAATAATGCGCCCTGCTTTCTGCCTATCTGTGTTTCAAGTTAATTATTTTGCACCGCATGCAGGACAAACGTGATGTGGACGTTTCTTTTCGCCACATGTTTTGCAAACACCGCATGGCATTACAGATAATGCGTCATGTGAGCGGCGCTGTGCGGAACGTGCTTTACTTGTTTTACTTTTTGGCGTTGCCATTTTTATATCCTTTTTATGTTATAACTGTCCTATTCTATTCAAATTCTGACAATTTGCAAGGAAAACTTTATACCATCTGGGGATTTCGCCCCCAGATGGTGTTTTCTTAGATGTCCAACAATTGTTGTTGGCCATTGCCTTCGCGTGCCAAGCGTTCTGCTTTTTCTTCTTCTTTGGCAATTTCGCGAACGCGACGTACGTATGCACCAGTTCCAATTGGTATCAAACGACCAACAATCAAGTTTTCGTTAATACCAACCAATTTGTCAGTTGAACCACTGATTGCGGCGTCAACCAATACTTTGGTTGTCTGTTGGAACGATGCGTTCGAAATGAATGAACGTGATGTCAATGATGCACGGGTCAAACCAACCAATACCTGAGAGGCTTCGGCCAAACGTCCACCGTCGCGCGCAACACGTGCGTTTTCTTCTTCGAAATCAACACGGTCAACAACAGCACCCATCAAGAAGCCCGTGTCGCCAGGATTTGTAATTTCAACACGACGTGTCATTTCACGTATCAAAATTTCAATATGCTTGTCGTTAATCGACACAGCCTGCAAACGATAAACCTGCTGAATCTGTTCAACCATAAAGGTCGCCAAGGCTTTCTGGCCCAAGATACGCAAAA
>JAZRSI010000007.1:0-5335 GCA_045651445.1 Candidatus Enterousia sp.
TTACCACTACCCCGGCACCTTCGTGCCACCCCTTCGCCAGCGAAGGGGATTAACCCGCCACACACCGAGGGCAGGAATTTTATGCATAAACAATTTTTTGCTAAAAAAACACCCCAAAACGGGGTGTTTGGATTTTTGAAAGAAATATGATTATTTCTTTGCGGCGGCGGCAGCCATCGCAGCAGCCTTGGCCTTTTCATCTTCTTCCATTGGCATCTTACCGCCGATTGTCGCAAACGCCAATTCAGCCTGATGCAGACCCAATTCAATACCCGCAGGTAATACCAAGTCTGTACCGTGAACCACGTCCCCAATCGTCAAGTTCGCCAAATCAATAACGATTTTTTCAGGAATCGCATCAACCAAACCACGCAACGCAACCTTGCGAACCGCAAAGTTCAATGTGCCACCCAATTTTAAACCCTTGGATGTTTCGGCATTGATAACTTCGACGGGAACAACAACGTTAACTGGTTTTTTAACGTCGATACGTTTGAAATCTGCGTGAATTGCCGCGTCTGATACAGGATGATATTGAATGTCCATCAACATCGCATCTTCTGTGCCGGCAGATGTCTTAATCTGGAATAATTTTGTGCGCAAACCAGATGTCTTTAACAACATTTCAAATTCACGACCATTTAATTCAATCGCAACAGGTGCTTTCTTCTCACCATAAATAACAGCAGGGATATTTTTGTTGTTGCGAATGCAACGTGCGGCCCCCTTGCCTGCGACATTACGAATTTCTGCATTAATATTAATTGCCATTTTATTTTCCTTTGTATAGCATTTTGTTGACTTTACACAGCCTCCAAGGGTGCTGTGCGCGCAATATTATTATATAAATAAATGAAAAATGCAAGTCTTTTTATGTTATTTCTTGCGTAATATCAAGAATCTTGCACGACCATATTGTTTGTCGCGTAAAATTGTCCAGGTCGTATCATTTGGCGTGTATTTATTGCAGACTTCTTGTTCCCATATTACGATTGTGCCTGTCTTTACAAATCCCGATAGTTTGGATACTAATGCATTACCCAATTCGTGTGCAGAATATGGCGCGTCAATAAAAACTAAATCCGTGTCCGCCCCGTATTTAGACGCACCGCCAAGCGCATCAGTTTGGGTCGTGGTGGCACGTGAATCAATGTCCAAGACCTTTAAATTATCACGTACCGTCTTGATAGATGTCGCATCGGTATCGGTAAATGTAACGCGCGCGTTCGGATAGCGTGATAAACATTCCAAACCGAATGCCCCACTGCCCGCAAAGGCATCCCATACCACAAGATTGTCCGTACCGTCCAGCACCCCAGATTCCAACATATTAAACAACGCAATCCTTGCACGGTTTTGCGTCGGACGTGCGTGGGGCGGCAATTTTAATTTGCGACCACGATATGCGCCAGAAATAATTTGCAATTTTGAATCCATGCTTTAAAGTATATCGTATGGATTTTATGAATCAAGCCTTTGTTTTAGCGCAACGCGCTTTTAACCACGATGACGTGCCAATTGGCGCGATTATCGTTCGTAACGGAGAAATTATCGCACGTGGTGAAAACCAAGTACAATTGCGTAAAAATCCAACCCTACATGCGGAAATCGTCGCAATTAATCGGGCATGCAAAAAATTAGGGGTAAAATTCTTGGATGACTGTGATATTTACGTAACCTTGGAACCGTGCGCTATGTGCGCAACTGCAATTTCTTTGGCAAGAATAAAAAACGTGTTTTTCGCAGCAACCGATGAAAAAGGTGGTGCAATTACCGCAAATTCACGCGTGTATGATACAGACAAGCATTTGTGGAAACCAAATGTTCAACAAATGCCCGAATATGCCGATAGGTCTGCCAAGATGTTGCGCGAATTCTTTGCGTTACGCAGAAAAAAGCAATAAAAAAATCCCCGCTTGGGGACTTTTTTAATGGTCTTCGCCGATATGTTCGGGTTGATATATTTCAACATCACGCGTCATAGACAAGAACTTGTCCGCACGGCGCGCAGGCAATTCGTCCACTGGAATTTCTTGCAAGTCTTTTATCTGTTTCGCAACAGCGTTACCCAATAGTTCCATTGTGGTTTGCCAATCTGTATGTGCGCCACCCGCAGGTTCTGGGATGATTTCATCAATAACGTTCATGTCCGCCATATCGCGCGCAGTTAACTTCATCGCGGCAGATGCGGTTGCACGATATTTATTATCACGCCACAAAATGCTGGCACAGGATTCAGGTGCAATCACAGAATAAATCGCGTTCTCCATCATTAAAACCCGATCACCCGTTCCAATCGCAATCGCACCACCAGAACCGCCCTGGCCCACGTTTACGGCAACATATGGTGTTTTAATAGACAAGCCCGTCGCAATAGATGACGCAACCGCCTGGGACTGGCCACGTTCTTCGCCTTCGCGGCCTGCAAATGCGCCCGCGGTATCAAACAGCGATATTAATGGCAATTCAAACTTTTCCGCCAGGCGCATCATACGTTGCGCCTTGCGATATCCGTCAGGATTCGGCATCCCAAAACGATGTTTTTGACGGGTTTCGATTGTTCGGCCCTGCTCTTGCCCGATTATAACAGATGGAATTCCGCGCCAGAACCCAATCCCAGACGCCATCGCAGGATCTTCTGCGTATAATCTATCGCCGGCAAGATATGTCCAACCGTCAACAATCCCATTTATATAATCCAAGAAATGTGGACGATTTTCATGACGCGCAAGTAATACTTTATCATACGCTTCGTTTTCACCCATACCACGGATTTTCTTGGATGCGTCGTGTGGCGGGGTTGTTACATTTATTTTGCCCGCTTCGTATGGTTGCTTGGTCAAAACCATCAGAATTCGCGCAATCGTATCATGCAAATCACCACGCGCGACAACCATATCAACCATCCCGTGTTCATATAAATAATCCGCAGTTTGGAAATTTGATGGTAATTTTTCACGAATATTCTGTTCAATTACACGACGGCCCGCAAATCCAATGCGCGCACCCTTTTCAGCAATATGGATATCACCCAACATCGCAAAAGATGCGGTTACACCACCAAATGTAGGATCCGTTAATAGTACAATATATGGAATTTTGTTCGCATGTAATTTATTTACCGCCGCAGTTGTTCGGGCCATCTGCATTAAAGACAAGATATTTTCCTGCATACGGGCGCCGCCACTGGATGTAACCATAATAAACGGACGCTTTTCATCAATTGCGTGTTCCATCGCCGCAATAATTGCGTCGCCCGCCGCACGCCCCATAGACCCCATCATAAAGTAGCCGTTTAAGACGCAAACCGTCGATGGAATCCCACCAATCGTGCCATCGGCCGTCGAAACCGCATCGTAACACCCCGTTTCAGAACGCGCAACATCCAAACGTTCGCGGTAAGAAACCCTGTCTTCAAAATTTAATGGGTCATCGGATATCGTCGGTGGCGACAAGCGTTCCCACGAATTATTATCAAACAGTAAATCAAATCGCTGTTTCGGACTCATAATAAAAGCACGGCCACAACGTGGGCATATGTACTTGTTGTCTTTGTAATCCTTGTAATAAACCAAACGGCCACAGGATTCGCACTTAATCCACATTAAACGACGAACCCTATCGTAGCGTTCGCGATTGCGATTTTTGATACCAGACTTCTTGCCAAATAACATTTATTATCCATTCATCTTCTTGGTTAATTCACGACTGGGCTTGAATAAAATAGTCGTGCTGGCCGGTAATGGCATTGGTTGACCCGTGCTGGGGTTATATCCAATTTTGGTGGCACGGGCACGTGGCTGAAATGTGCCAAAACCACGAATTTCAATTCGATTGCCAGTCGCAACAGATTCAATCATCTGATCTGAAATAGTATCCAATATTGCCGCCGCATCATTGGCGCGCATATGTTTAAATCTTACTTGCATTGATCGAACAATATCTGAACGTTTCATTTTTCTATCCCTTTGTTATTCTTGCCCTATATTATTCATATCTTAACACATTTTATCAAGAACAAAGTTTTTTATTTATAAATTGGATTACCTTCCTGTGAAAAATTCTGCGAAGAAATGCTATCTTGTTTATATCCATAGGAGGATTCATAATGACAGAAAACAAATTCCCATTGATAGGAGAACAAGCCCCTGACTTTGTTGCCAGCACAACAAATGGCCCAATAAGATTTCCGTATGATTTTCGGGGAAAATGGGTGGTGCTATTTTCGCACCCGTCGGACTTTACCCCAGTGTGCACAACAGAATTTATCGAATTCCAAAGAAATCTTGCCGACTTTGAAAAATTAAATACCAAACTGCTGGGGCTGTCTGTGGGGGCGCTATCTTCGCATTTGGCGTGGCTTGATGCGATTGCCCACCTAGATAATGGCGCAAAAGTTACCTTTCCGTTAATAGATGACTTGAATATGTCCATTGCAAAAAAATACGGAATGATTCAGCCAAATGCGTCGGATACACACGCGGTTCGGGCGGTGTTTATTATTGACCCTAATGCAATTATTCGCGCAATATTGTATTATCCAGCGGTTCTGGGACGAAATATCGAAGAAATAAAGCGGATGATAACCGCACTACAAACCGCAGATAAATTTAAAGTCGCAACTGGGGCAAATTGGAATGCGGGCGAAGACGTCTTGGTCCCTGCGCCGTCAACCGCCACAGATATGAGAAAAATAAAGAAAGACTGGTTTATACAATATAAAAAATTACCCAAGAAAGAAATCTATGAAAAAATTTGCAAAAAAACAACCTCACGGAAATAATCCAGGGGCAAATAACTTTGTATGCTATTGGTTTAAAATACCAGCGGAAAATCACGTATGTCCATTGGCACGCCGTCGCGTTCAGGGTCCCACTGATACAAAGTCATAATGACTTTGTTTTCAGAATCAAATTTGACCCCTTCGTCAATTAGGCTGCGGTATTGTTCGTTCGCAAAGCCACAACATAACGAACCGTCCTTGAAAACAACACGATGCCATGGCAGGTGCCAGGACGCCTTGTTATTTGACGCATAACCAACAAAACGCGCACACCGTGGACGTCCAATCATTTGTGCAATCTGACCAAAAGTCGCAACGCGACCACGTGGAATTTTTGCAACAATATCATAAACTTGTTCATTGAATGTTTTAGCCATATTTTATAGTTTATCAGTGGGATAAAAATTGTCAAATATTTAGTCTTGCAAAATAATCCCAAGCCATTTATAATGCCCCGTACGGAGACGTGGCAGAGTGGTTGGATGCGCGCGACTCGAAATCGTGTATACGGTAACCCCGTATCAAGGGTTCAAATCCCTTCGTCTCCGCCAG
>JAZRSI010000008.1:0-10524 GCA_045651445.1 Candidatus Enterousia sp.
GCGGGTTAATCCCCTTCGCTGGCGAAGGGGTGGCACGAAGGTGCCGGGGTAGTGGTAAATTTCGCGTCGTTTCACTCCGCACTGTATAGACCCGATTCCTGCCTTCGCAGGGATGACAATTTTTACTAAAAAAAATTGTTCTCCTGCCCCCCCAGTGTGGGATAGTTCCCCTCCATTGGAGGGGTGGCACGAAGGTGCCGGGGTAGTGGTAAATTTCGCGTCGTTTCACTCCGCACTGTATAGGCCCGATTCCTGCCTTCGCAGGAATGACAATTTTTACTAAAAAAATTGTTCTCCTGCCCCCCAGTGTGGGATAGTTCCCCTCCATTGGAGGGGTGGCACGAAGGTGCCGGGGTAGTGGTAAATTTGCTCCGTTTCACTTCGCACTGTACAGACCCGATTCCTGCCTTCGCAGGAATGACAATTTTTACTAAAAAAAATTGTTCTCCTGCCCCCCAGTGTGGGATAGTTCCCCGCCATTGGAGGGGTGTCCGCAGGACGGGGTGGTTAGAGCGTTCGTAATTATGCACCTATATACCGCACTCTCTTACCACCTCCCGGTTGCGCCGTACTCCTCCAACGGAGGAGAACTCCCCCACCCGAAATAACAATTTTTATTTAGAACAAAATAAAAAAAATCCCCCAAATGGGGGATTTTTTATTGTTGCAATCCGACACGGAATTCGTCGCCCCAGTTACCGACGACCTGACCACCAATTGTACATTTCAAATCTTCAAAGCCTTCTTCTACTTGCTTTTTCTTGACCAGTACACTTGTAACGACACCACCAACGGTACCCAAAACCACACCGGCACTAAGATCTGTCATCAAACGCGCCGTATTAAAGTTACCTTCGGCCGTTTTCCACTTAGACGCTTCGCCAAACCCAGATGCAATTTTTTCCAACTGGCCATGTGCCGCGATAATATTTTCACGCGCCAATCTGTTTTCATTTTGCACATCCACATCAATTGTGATGTTTGTCTGTGTAACTTCTTCTTTCTTACAATCCCCTGGATTCAATGCCAACAAAGTCTGATACAAGGTGTTAAAGTCTTCCACCGTTCTGTCTTCTGATTTACACAGGGCTTGAATTACTGTAATCAACGTAACAATCTGTGTGTTTTCAACACAATCTTTTAACCAAGTATTCAAGGCATTTAAAATCACCGCATTGCATTCAAACTTTTCACCTGGTTTTACTTCCTGAACACATACACCCTTGCCTTCTTTGATTTCAAATTTCAAACCACCGGAACAAATACATTTGCCCCCTTCCCACTTTGCGGCGCCTTCTGGCAAATCACAGCACGCCATCCCTTCTAGATTTCCCGCACGCAATTCACGACAAGACTTTTTTTGTTCCTGTTTCTTTTCACATGCGCCACACGCACAACCACCTTTTTGATTCTTCTGATGGCATTTAAATTCGTATTGTTTGCCCTTTGCGGAACACTGTTTTTTAAAATCAGCCTCGCCCCCATACAAACCCAATTCCACAGAACCATTTGGGCATTTCAAAGCAGGCTCTTCCCCCCCACGACTATCATCATCTTTCTTCTCTTGTTCAACCTCTTCTGAATAACAAAAATCACTTCTTACACCAATCCAAGCATCTGTACCTGATCTATTAACTCTTTTAGATTTATTGGCATATATCAAAACCTTGTTATTACGCGCAACAATTTCTTTCCCTTCAAAAGCCCCACATTTTACAAAACCAGTAGTGCCAATTTGTCTCCAAGTATTACCACCAGAAGTATTACACTCATAAACTGTTGTTTCAAAATAAGATTGATCATCCCAAAAATGTGTCCCCGTTACAAATATAACAGCACCATCATCACAACCATCAACACCCCTATGGCCACAAACATACGCCAACTCTGCCTCATCGTCTGCCTTAGATAAATACAAATACTCATTTGATTCATGATCATTATAAAAATCTAATTTTTGCGCCTTGCAATTGTAGGTTGCGCCAACCGCCCCGCCAACAACACCAAAGCACGCAATCATCGCAAATAAAAATTTCTTCATAGTCCCTTCCTTTTTTATTCTATCCCTATGATTTTATCATAAAATACTATCTATTCCAAGCATAAAAACACGCCCAACGGGGCGCATTTTCTTATTTACATTCTGAAATCAACTGCTGAATCTGGGCCGCCAATACCAAATCTGATTCTTTTTGTTTTTCAATTTGCTTGATTGCGTATAAAACCGTTGCGTGATCGCGACCACCAACAAAATTACCAATTTCTGACAAAGACAATGTTCTTGCGGCCTTTAATACAACCATCATAATTTCACGTGCCAATACTAAATTACGACTGCGACCACTACCACATACCGCATCATAAGATACCGCCAATTTTTCACACATATCACGAACCATCATTGTTGGTGTCTTGGTTGCCTGCAAAGAATCCGCCAATAAACGTGATGCGATTTCCATATCAACAGATGCCCCCATCAAATCAGCATATGTTTTGATTTTCATCGCAACCCCAGAAACCAAATGACCATCGTTCGCAATACGTGCCGCCAAAGATTTCGCAACATCAGACTTAACACCACTACGCATCAACATAACAGATTTTACATGTGCATTTGGCGCCGTTACATCTGCGACCAAGCCCGATGCCAACAAAGACTGTGCACGTCTATCAAAACCTGTTAAATTATTTGGGGCCGCATTCGCAGTTAAAACAACGTTCTTGCCCGCATTACGCAAATCAACAACCAACTGCAAGAATTCATCTGTTGATGCTTTCTTGCCGGACAATGCCTGAACATCGTCCAAGATAAACGTTTCACAATTACGGCAAAAATCTTTGAATGCAAAAACATTTCTATCTTTTAAACTGCGTGTAAATTCAGAAACAAATTGTGCACCTGTCATCTTGACAACACGACCAGATGCCGCACCACAAATGCATTCCGTTAACAAAGTCTTGCCACAACCAGATACACCATAAATAAACAGCGGGGAAAAAGGAACCGCACCCGCCGCCAATTTTTTACACGCAGACAAAACAAATAAATTTTCATCACAACAAACAAAAGAATCAAACGCAACAGATTCATTCTTTACCGGTGCCGCAACGGGGGCATAAACCTGTGCCTGATTATCATTTGCAACCGGCGCCACGGCCACGTTTGAATTACGAACAACAACCTTGACCGCCAAACCGAATTCAGCCGCCACCGCCGCCAAAACACCACCATGAACACTATTAATAAAATCAGCTGAAAATTGATTCTGTGCAGACAATACCAAAACACCATCCGCGATATCAAACTGTAATGGGGCAATCCAAGATGTAAAAGATGCAGCGTCAATTTTTGCGGCAATGGCCCCCTTGATATTTTCTAGGTTTGTCATCTGAATTTTTGCCGCTGTCTGCATGCCGTTTTCTCCTTTCCTTCCCTAAAAGAGTTTCCTGCCCATCGTTCCAAGTTTGTAAAAGCCACCCACACAAAAACGCATTTTGCACATCACGCGCATACTTTTCGTTTTTTATTGTGCCCTACTTTCACTCTCTCGCACTATGGTCGGAAACATTATTTTTTACGATTTTAAATTTTATTAAAACCGCCCCACTAATAATATTTTTTTATCTATTAAAATAAAAAAACATTTGTTTCCGTACCGCTTATTTTGATTGATTTATTTCCCTTCAATCTTGTTTTGGATACGTCAGTAAATTTATAAGATATTTTTCAGTTTACAACTAAATATTAAACATTTTTTGAACATTTATTTTTTGACAACGATTCGTTTTTTTGCCTGTTTTCTGCCCTTTGTATATACACTGTATATACACGAAAAGAATCACATTCGGACATAACCGCCGTCAACTTTTCTAATTAATCCTTGCAATTCCAAGACAACCAATTCTGACTTAATTTCTGAAATACTTTTTTTGACAAGTTCTGTCAATACAGATTCTGACACTGGAACTGTTCCAATTTTATCAATCAACGAAATTTCCGAATCGTTTTTTAATTGTTTTTTATTCTTGTTATCGTCTTTTTCTGATTTTTTGAAAAAATCATCTGCGCCCATACATAATTTCGCATTGCCATTACGAATCAAAGAATTTGGGCCCACTGCACGTAAATCAGACGGATGCGACGGAATCGCCCAAACATCAACACCGTAATCAATTGCGAATCGCGCCGTGGCCATAGACCCCGATTTTAAATCTGCTTCGCCCAAGATTAATTTTTCACAAATCCCCGCAACCCAGCGATTACGTTGAACAAAATTCTTGGCCACGGGCACAAACCCAACCGGCATTTCACTAATAATTGCGCCACGTGCCACAATTTCCCAATATAACGATTCGTTTTCCAATGGCCAAATATAATCCACCCCACCCGCCAATACTGCGATTGTTGAATGTTGAACCCCAGAACGAATCGCACCCATATGCGCCGCGGTATCCGTACCAATCGCCATTCCAGACGCAACCACATAACCATTATCATTTGCGCACTGTGCAATATTTGCAACAAATTCCATTCCTGCCGCGGTTGCATGTCGTGTACCGACAATTGATATAGTTTTCTTTTTTAATGTTTCAAGATTTCCCCGCACACTAATAATTGGTGGATGATTTTTTATTCTGCGCAAATTTTGCGGATAAAAATCATCTTCGTCTGTAACATAACGAACACCGATTGATTGTGCATAATCCATTTCGCGCAAAACCGCATCACGCAATTCAATATCTGCATGTAACGATTCGGCCGCCGCAGACGCAGACCCAAACCGACGTATTAAATCGACATACTTCGCCGGTCCAATTCCAGGCGACCTTATAATCAATAATTTATCAAACAAATCAGACATACTTATATAATAAGAAAATATATATAAGAAATAAAGCCCTAAAAAAACCGCCCAATGGGCGGTAAGTACTTTAGCCTGCTAAATCGAACAAATCCGAATAAGTGGCACACATATTTTGAATTTCCACATCGTCTTTGAATTTTTTACAATTTGTTTTCAGTGTACGCAAATTTCTAACAAAGGTATCATATTCCGATTGGTTTTCCTTTTTCAAGACCGCCAACTGTGAACGCATCAGTTCACTACCAGATAATGCGACCTGACCATGCAATTTACTATCGCCACCCTTTTTACCAGCCGCTGTAATTGCCGCTTCGGAAATACCGAACCCAATACCCGTTCCTGCAATTGTGGTTGCAACCGATCCCCAAACACGAGCCTTTTTCTTGGCATCCAAGATTCGTCCCTTCATCATTTCATAATCTGCCCAAGAACCACATTCAATCGACTGCCCCCATTCAAAGTATTTCGCAGGAATATCTGCAACGGAAATACGCGAATCGTCAGAACGCATTTCAACCTTGACGAAACAAGTATTGTTTTCTGGGTTTTCAACATCTTCTACCATTGCGGCATAATTATTAATATCTGAATTTCTTGCCGCCCACACAAACGTATTTCCAACGCCGACATTATTATTTAAACACGCCTGTTTTTCTTTTTCGCGCATATCCTTTGGAATCGCAGGTGTTTCAACAACAATTTGTTCTGGGGCAATATTTTCTGGAACCGTCGTAGAATCAGGCTTTACGTCATCTAACTTAGTCGAAGATTTTTTCACCACAGTCGTATCAGGCGTCAAAGACGCAATACCCGAAATCTGATTCTTGGACATAACAGAACGTGGCGAAGGCATCATTTGTTCAGACATAGTCTGACGTCCACGACCAGTTGCAGGCGCCATCTGTGGTGCCGCATCGACCACACCAACCATTCCAGTTACAACAAAAAATGCAGACAACAGCTTCTTCATAAAAATTCTCCCTTTACTTTCCCTGTATTATACCATAAAAACAGATAAAAATAAAGGCTTAAAATTATAAGCCTTTGGATTTATTTTTTCCACTTCCATTCAATCTTTGATTCTACCCCACCGCATAGACGCTTGATATTCTCGCGATGACGCCACAAACAAAGCAAACCTATCGCTAAAAATGGCCACCCCATATTTAGACTTATCGCAAACCCCAAAATAGGAATCAAACAAAAAACAACCATCGCCCCCATCGAAGAAACGCCCGTTGTCAACGCAACTAATAACCATTCCAGGCCACAAACCAGAAATGATAAAGGACTAATTGCCAGCAAAACCCCAAACAAAGAAGAAATTCCTTTGCCCCCACGAAATCGCAACCATATTGGATAGCAATGCCCAACAATTGCAAAAAAGCCACACCACGCCGCAAAAACATCACCCACAAACCATTTTCCAATAAATACAGCCACTATTGCCTTGGCCATATCCAGTAACCAAACCGCCCCAGCCATCCGCAGTCCCCCGACGCGCATCACATTTGTCGCCCCAATATTACCACTACCAACCTTGCGCAAATCCCCCTTGCCGGCAACACGCGTCAGCAAAATTCCCATCGGAATAGAACCCAACAAATAAGACACAATTAAGCAAATTATATAAACCATGTTATTTTTCCTTGATTTTCTGTTTGTTTTTTATAAAATAGCAAAATCATTACAAAAATAAAAGGAAAATAACGTGGCAAATCATAAGTCATCTGAAAAAAGAGTTTTGGTAACAGCCAAAAAGAACGCAATCAACACTGCACGCCGTAGCGCAGTTAAAACAGCAACCAAGAAAGCAATTGTCGCCATTGAATCTGGGGACAAGGCTGCTGCGACAACTGCTGCCCGCAATGCAGAAAGCAAAATCATGAAATCTGCTGGCAAAATTATGCCAAAGAAACGCGCAGCGCGCAAGATTTCACGTTTGGCGAAGAAAGTTGCAAAAATGGCTTAACCATTTAAAATTTCAGAAATTATAAAACCGCAAAATTGCGGTTTTATTTTTTACAAAAAAAATCCCCAATTTGGGGATTTTTTTCTCTCCTACATACGCATCGGCATTAATACATACAACGCATCCGTATCTTTGTCTGTCGAATTTATTTTTGTTGGCGCCAAAGGATCCTGCATTTCCATCTGGAACTTTTCACCTTCGACCTGCCCTGCGACATCCAACAAGAATTTTACATTAAAGACAACCGTGAAGGAACTATCACCATTGTATTCAATATCCAATTCCTGTGTTGCGGTACCCGCATCCGGACTTGATGCATTAATAACCAGTTTATTCATACTAAACGTCAACTGAACAGATTTTGTTTTATCAACACTGGCCACAGAAACCAAGTCAACCGCATTAATAAACTGTTTTCTATCCAAAATTGCAATTTTATCATTTCCTTTTGGAATAACGACGCGATAATTTGGATATTGCGCATCAACCAATTTACTTGTCAAAGTCGCGGTTCCTACGACAAAACGCGCCTTGGTATCAGACAATTCGACCAACACATCATCAACATTGGCATCTTCCAACAACTTGGACAATTCACCAATTACACGTCGTGGCAAAATAACCGCAGGCATTTCCGCACTACCCACAGGTGCAGGTATCGCACACAACGCCATACGCTGTGCGTCTGTTGCAACGGCTGTCAATTTCTTTTCACCACTTTCATCTGATATATGGAAATAAATTCCCCCCAAATGATAACGAACATCATCTGTTGGAATTGCAAACTTAGTCTGATTAATTAAATGTGCCAAATCACCAGTTGTCATTTGGAACTTCGTAGTCAAATTACTACCCGCCATGGCAGGGAAATTTTCTGCCGGCAATGTTGGCAAGCGGAAAACTGCACGTCCACTGGACACAACCAATTGATCGCCCGACTGCTTAAAAGAAATCTCTGCATCATCTGGCAATTTACGAACGATATCATACAACATCTGAACAGGCACTGTAATCTTGCCCCCAAGTGTAATATCGGCCGCAACGTGTTCCACCAATTCCAAATCAACATTTGTTGCAGACAAAATCAAATCATCTGCGACTTCTAACTTAACGTTCATCAATATAGGCAATGTTGCACGCTTTTCAACGATGGACTGCATATGCCCAAGCGCACGTATCAAAACCTGACGAAATACGGAAAATTCCATAATACTACTCCTGTTTCCTTTATTACTAATTGTATTTCTACAATCCTGTTGCTTTCAGTTTACCAAAAAACACCGATTCGGTGCAAGACCAAATACACATAAAAAACACCCCGATAAATCGGGGATTTTATTTTATTAGAACAAGACATTCACACGGGCACCAACCTGAACATCATCACTTTCGAATTCATAATCTAAATGCCCCACATACTGTGTCCGCCCATACTGACGAACTAATTTTGTATGCAACCATTCTTGATCATAATCTGCACCCGTCTGTGGATCCTTGTTCGTAGCCTTGCGAATAGTCAACCCACCACCAATTCGCCAATCTGGTGCGATTCTAAAATATGCTTCTGGGACAAAATCGATATAAGACATTCCGCGCACATCATCAAAAATCCAACTTGATTTGATTGTCGCCGCCAATGTCATACCCGCCCATTGACGCCCAACACGCAGCCCCGCATAATAAGTAGAATCCGCATAATAAGGCGTACGCACATGTGAACTGCCGCCAAATTTAAACCCAAACAACACATCCGATATTATCTTGGATTGTGTATCATCTGCGGTCGCCATACGATACACACCACCAACATCCATCGCCGAGAAACCATCTTCGCCGCCATTAAAATCGTGCTGATAATGAACATTTGCACTAATTACGAAACGATTATTGATCCCATAAGACAATATTTCACCAAACCTTAAAATATGATCCCAATACGCAACCGACGTTTGGGTTAAAATATTATTATCCCCCAACAAAAACAATGGGTCTGATGAATCCAGCGACAAATCATTCGCATTTGCCGACACCACAACTGACATCCCCAAAACACAAGCCAATAAAAATTTACGCATAATACAAGTCCTCTCTCCTATGCCCCTAATATTTCAAGGGGCATTTAAACACTTTCAATTATTAACCAGATTAGAAATGGAATATTGCCTGAACGCCAATATTGGTTTCTGAATACTTGTCCAAATCGACCGTACCGATATTTGTCAGCGTATTCATTCCAGCACTTGGTTCCATCCAATACAAATCCAAGGTTTTATCATCTGCACTATCCCAGAAGGTTGTCTTGGCATACAAATTCAACGCGAACCAATCATTTGGCTGCCAACCAATTGCACCCTTGATAGACGCTTGATTATGCCAATCATAATTGGCTATCAACGCCTCTACATTTAATGTCCAATCTTCGTTCAAGACACTAAATACCCCCAAACCACCTTCAAGATATGTTGCACTAGTATCACCAACCTGATACGGGATATACATCATTGCATAAACGCCGTTTGCATCTGTTCCATCGACATAATTCCCATAAGAATTACCTTCTAAATCCAGATACCAACCACGTGCAACACCATATATTGTTGACGAAGAAACTTTATACCCCGCCTTTAATTCCAATAAATAATTATCAGAAACATCCTTTTGATGCTGGAAATAAGCCGACGCCATTGCAATCCATTTATCATTATCAACAAAGCGCCATTGTGCACCAATACCAAACAGATTCAATCCACTATCATCCATTTTATCATCTGGTAAACCGTCTTTCCAATCGAACTTGTATTCCGTTGAATCAAACTGTGCCATTGCCAAGACAGCGATTTTATCTGTGATACCAAAACTAAAATCTTCTTTGATTGCAAATCTTGACATATCCCACGCAGACTTTAACCCGTTCAAAGGATATTGTTCTTGAACCGCCAATGTTTGGTTAATTGTAAAATCATATCCACCTGTTGTATAAGAGAAATCCGTAATAGAACCAAACTTTCCTTTCAACGGTTGAAAGAAAGGATGTGCCAAATAATATTTACGTTTCATTCTATTAACAATTTTTTCAGAACGCGTTTCACGTTTTGTTATTTTCATAGACTTTGCCGAAGAAGATTTTTCTGCATCATATTGCTTGTACATTGCGCTACGATTTGCGGGTTTTGTATAATATAAATCCCCTGCATCTTTTGCTTGATATGTACGTGTAGTTGTACGCGTTTGATATTTTTTATAATTCACGGTCTGACTATCACGTGTTGCCGGCGCCCCTGACAAATTTGCACTTGTCCCCGCGCGCATACCCCAATTAGTATCTGCATTCGCGGCAGAGATAGCGACCAAAATTCCCATAAACCAAGATAATTTTTTCATAATACTTTTCTCCTTTTGGAAGTAATTATAACATAAAAACAAGATGTAAAAAAGCATAAAAATAGCCCACCTTTACGGCGGGCAAATATTGCTTTATCTTCCTTCTACTTGCACAAAGGGTTTCTTTATTTTACCAAAAAAACCTTTAATTCTATGGCCGTCTAACCTTTTTTCTGTATTTTCATCTGGTTGCACCGGTTGTGCGACCGGTTCTGGTTGACTAACTGGCACATTTTGAACATTTGACGCAGATTGGTTTTCCGGCACAACATTTGTGTTATCGTCCCCTGTTGTATTTCCAACATC
>JAZRSI010000009.1:0-2830 GCA_045651445.1 Candidatus Enterousia sp.
ATCCGTATGTCACTGGTTCGAGTCCAGTTGCCCGAGCCACGAATTCCGTCGCAAAATCATTGATTTTGCGGCGTTTTTCTTTGTTAACACTTTTGGATTTAGGCACACCACAATCCACCCAAAAACACCACTATTTAACCCCTTGGCTACACAGCAGCTACACAGGATCCGCAACCTGTCCGCAGTCCGATGAATAACTTACCATTTCACAACCCATAAAAAAAATCTACATATTTTGAACATATTGCAAAAATGGCGCTTTTACAACAACAGCATTAAATACAACCGCGAAAACTGCATCTTCCTGACCACCCCAGCGCAAGAATACAGCAAACGGTTTGAGGTGTTGTGGAACGCATATAAAAAATAACCCGCCCACACAGGGCGGATGTTTATTTATGCAGGGCGATATTTATCCGCTCAGATAATTTCTTTGCGTGTTTCCTGACGGAAAGGTAGAACACGAACGAAATCGCCAAACAAGTAATCCCAACAACACTATTCCCAACTGCCAAGGCAAAAATCATCAAAACAATTGATGCCATCAACACATTACGAGACAGTGCGTATTCACGACTCAATGTTTTTAAAAACATGTCTTCTTTTTCAGCAGAAACATATTCTTTATAATCATGCCATTGGATCTTGATTTTACGCGACACCCAAGTTCTGCGTTCTAGGGGCACGTCCGTCATTAGAATTTCTTCCAGGAATACGGATGCCATACGGTTCATAACCAGTCCTACAAAATAAGCCAATGCAATAAAACACACTGTTTCCGTAGTTGGGCTATTTATTACCCCTTGTAGCAGTCGCCACTGTGCACCAAAGAACAAGGGATCGATTAACACAAGCCCAATTAAAGAAACCAGACCAATAAACAACATGTTTATCAAATGATAAAAAGGTATCTTGTTCATGACCACCCCCACTTATGCGGCATGATGCCAAGAATCAAATGAGTAATTCCCAAACGGATCAATGCGTAAAACGATGTTACCGTCTTTTCTGGTCGTTAACACATGTCTGGATTCACCGTTAAGCCATATTCCGCGTCCATTATTGTAGGCACACGCCGACCCTAGTTGACTGTCGTGCTCGCAACGTTTATCAGATATAATCGTTGCGCGCGGATTAACCACAGCGAAAAATTCGGGACAAAAATCTATTGTACGACCATGATGTGGCGCTAATAAAAAATCAGCGTTTCTTATATATTCCACAACCTCACGATCACGGATCATTTCTTTAAGAATTTCCTTGTTGTTATCGCCCGTCATAACAATTTTTGTCCCACCATAAGCAAAAACGTACAATCCAGAATACGTATTAGGATCATCTTTAGTTTGATGCTGTGTGTCAGGAAAGAAAGACTTAAACATAACACCGCCATTAGCACCCGGCCAAAATGGGCTGTTGCACGGCTCAACGGTGGCGTTATATGTCGAGTTAAGATTGTTTACGAAGTCAATTTTATCATGATGAATAATATTTGACGCGTTTTTACTTACCGGGAAACCAGCGTGATTCCTGAGCAAAACAGTTGGTTTTAAACCATATTTATCCAAATTTAGAATATCATGATAATGGTCTTCGTGCCCATGCGTAAGAATCAACCCATCTAATTGCCCGACCCCTTCGTGCCATCTCAAATGATATGCGGGCGAAAAATTGTCACTACCGCCGATATCAACCAAAATATTTTTTCCATTTGGGGTTTGTATATGTGTGCAGGAACCGTGTCCCACGTCAAAAAATGTTATTTTTGTTTCTGCCATATCTAATTCCTTTTCTTCGTTTCTTCAAACATTCAGCCATATCAATTAACAAACTGATTGACCACTTTGTGGGAATTTGATATAATCAGACTTGTCAAGTGGTGTCCGATTATATTGGATATCCCAAATCTGTCGCGCCAACGACAGATTTTTTTTCGTTTCGGCAATTCGCCGATTCGAGTATAGACACAGCATACCGCAGAAATACGCAATGTCAAGACAAACTGTATACATTCAATAAAATTTAATAAAAGACAATGGACATACTTTTAAACGCTTGACAACAGCGAATTGTTTGCAATACTAAAAACAAAGAGGTGCTAGACATGGACGATATTTTTGATATTTCAAAAATTGATGACGTTCCTGAAGTGATCCAAACGGAATTGGGTATTGATCAATTTGCGGAAGAAATTATTAGACTGTTTAATATTGCAAACAGGCCGCTCACGATAAATGAGGTACTGGTTGCGCATTATAGAATGTTTTCTGCTACTAAAAATGCAGATGGTGTTTACGAAACCAAGCCGGGAGTGACTCCTAAAACGAAACGTCAAATAACCCTTAAGCTTTACAGTATGAGCAAGGATTCTGGTGCAGTTCTGTCATCACACAGACGCGGAACATACGTATTACGTGAACAGCTTGAACTGCCTATGTAATCTCGCACAATTATTTTTAATTTATTATTACGAATATTTACTCCACACACACAATCCCAAACCATTTTTGCATGACGGTCAGGCGGGATTGATAGTCGCCCGCAGAGCTGATTTCTGTTTCATATTCGCGTTTTAGCTGTTCTGACAATCCCAGTTCGCGCACCAGACGATTGCACATACCCATAAGATAGAAGATATTGCCCGCCGGCCCGTTCAGGTCAATGACCAGGCCAGTTTGATATCTCGCCCCCGGCACACCCCGCTGGGCGGTGTGCAGTTTCCGTTCCAGCACATCAATCGTTTCCATGTGCGGCGCCTTTGGTTTTTAGTTCTTGCTGAATCTGTGTCCACATCATTTCCAGTTCGTCCGGCCCCGTAAGGTCTGATTTC
>JAZRSI010000010.1:0-3771 GCA_045651445.1 Candidatus Enterousia sp.
AGAAAGGGTTCTTATACCCCACACAGATAACCACCCGTGCATAAGCATTATATATTAAAAAAAGAAAATATCAAACAATTATCGAATTAATTCCCCACCAGACCTTCCCCCTCCCTGCGCCCCCCTTTTTTTTGCCCGCACCACGAAGTTTTAACGAAGTGGTGTCATCCCTGCGCAGGCAGGGATAGGGTCTATGAATTTTAATTAACTTTATTAGTGTGCATAAACGCACAATACACCTGTGTTCCGGTGTCAAGCATATGAATAACAAGTTTTTTTAGCAAAAATTATTTTTATATTGAAAAAAAACCGGCGATTGCCGGCTTTTTTATTTCGATTTTCTGGTTGTTTTACATCTAACTTTTCCATCAATAAAATCAATCAGCATTTTTCTTTTTATTTTTGCGTTATTAAACGCATCAATATTATTTGCTATTTGACAGGCTACCGGTATTTCAACCTCTTGCAAGAAAGCGTTGTTTATATTTCTTGCGCCTAATTCTGATTTGAATCCCTTTTTAATAACGTGTTCTTGAAGTGCCGGCGTAACAGAAGTTGATATATTGTAATTCTGTTCCATAGATGCATTTAATTCATAACACAATGAATTAACAATTCTTTTTAATGCGGCTTCATTAAGTGGTTCAAAAGACACTATCTTGTTCACGCGTCCCAAGAATTCTGGCATAAACGCCTTGGCCAGGGCTTCACGTGATACGCTTAATTTATTGTCGGTTTCGTTAAAGCCAACAGAACATCTTTTTTGTAATCCTGCGTTGGTTGCCATAATGATAATAGCGTTTTTAAAATTCTGTTCCATACCTTGGTTATCTGTAAATGTACCCTTGTCCAGAATTTGTAACAATAATCGTTGTACATTTCTGTGTGCTTTTTCAAATTCATCAAACAGCAACACAGAATATGGATTTTCTGCAATGGCATTAGTCAGCAATCCGCCAGATTCATATCCGACATATCCAGGCGCCGCGCCGGTTAGTTTTTGAACATCCATATCATTTTGATATTCATTCATGTTTATTGCTTTGAATCCACGCCCCAACAGTTTTGCGATTTCTTCTGCGGTTTTTGTTTTTCCAACCCCACTTGGTCCACAGAACAAGAAACTTGCCTGTGGGGTATTATTATTGTTTTTGCGTGGGATTACATACGAATGTGCCAACGTTTCAGAAACTGCCGCGATTGCGGCATCTTGTCCGAAAACTCTATTATTTAATTTGTCTTTTAACGAAGAAAATTTTGCGGCTTCGGACGTGTTTAACAATTCCAATGGTATATTGAACATATCCATCAGCGCCTTGTTCACAGAATCTGTTCCGCATACTTTTGAATTTTCTTTACCGCACGCCAACACGCACGCATAGTTCAGCAAATCAATTGCCTTGTCTGGGAAATTTCTATTATGAACATATAATTCAGATTTTTTTACAACATCTGCCAAAACATCATCTGGTATAGAAATAGAATATGCGCTTTCATATTTTGGTTTCAGTTTTTTCAAGATATCCATAGTCATTTTTGAATTTGGTTCAGAAATTTTTACCTGATTAAATCTGCGCAACAACGCGCCATCACGAATTGCCATAAATTCTTTATCTGTGGTTGCGGCGATAACGCGAACATTGCCATCTGCCAGATAAGGTTTCATAATATTTGCGATATTATCTTCTTGTCCACGTCCTGAAAACAAAGTGTGCGCTTCGTCTAGGAATAAAATCCAGTTATTTGCGCTGATATTATCCATCAATGTGGTTAATTTCTTTTCAAGTTGTCCACGGAACGTTGTATCAGACATTAAATTACCAAAATTCACAGATATAATTTTTGTATTACGCAACAAAGGATGTGATAAGTTATTCACGATATTATACGCCAGTCCATCAATTAAAACAGATTTTCCTGTACCGTTTTTTCCGACTAACATAACGTTGCTGCGATTTTGTTTCAGCAACAAGTTTTCAATAAGTCTAATTTCTTCATCGCGATAAAACACAGGCGTTGTATCAAGTTTTGTGGCTTTTTCTGTTAAATCGGTTCCAAAATTATCGTTTGTTTTTGAAATGTCTTTTTGTTTTTTACCTGGAATATCGAACACAAATTCTTTTTTTGCTTTTTCAAATTCATCTGGGAATAACGTTTGAAAAGAAATATTATGTTTTGCTAATACAGGATTACAATATTGCACCAGCAAATCGTCGTCATATGTCATAAAATTGTAATTCCGTTGCTTATAACAAGCCAACAAACGTTTTACATCCCCATCTGTATTCAATATTTCAGAATAATTAATATCTAAATCGGCTTCTGCTTCGTCAAGTTCGCCCATATAAGCGACATTGGCATAGCTTTCTAAAAAAGCATCCAACGCATTTTTCAATTCGTTTTGAAGTGTCATTGAATTTGCGCCAGTTGTTTCGGATATATGTTTCGCTACACTTGGGCTAAACGCAATCAACAGGCATATAATGGCATAAGGCGTAAGATAATCCATTGAATTCTCATAGTAGTGCTCTATGAATCGTTTTAATTCATAATCACTAAGATTTTTTTGTGTATTGTTATCTAAATTTTTACTATCGTTCTGTTGCATTTGCCGAACCTTTTTTTACCGTTTTATCTAACGGTAGCACTTTATAATCGTTTGTCAACTTGTAGATATGAGATAAAACATATTTTATAACAAAATATTTCTATCCGAAACACGAACAAAATTATACAACATTATAAAGCTTATTTGCTTGTTCTTGTTTTGTTTTTGTCAATCCCGCCAGACCATCATGCAAAAATGGTTTGGGATTGTGTTTGTGGAGTAAGAAATATTGCTTGATATATTTTTTTTATATATTACGCTAAAAAGAAACGGCTCAAAAATGCTTCTTGTAAAAAATCTTGAGAAGTCTTTTGATAGTAATGTAGTTTTCAAAAACTTGAATTTTTCTGTTCAGGACGGTGAAAAAGTCGCTGTTGTCGGTTTAAATGGTGCCGGAAAATCTACCTTGTTTAGAATTTTATTAAATCAAATCGATTGCGATGCGGGCGAATTCTATATGGGCAAAAGTCCACGTATTGGTTGGATGCCACAAACGATAGACGAATTGAATCTGCCAGATGATGTTATTGTTTATGATTTCTTGCGTTCGGGGCGACCTTTGGCCGAAATAGAACGACGTATGACGGAAATATACACCAAAATGGCCGAAGGTGATGATTCAGAAGAATTGTTACAGCAATTGGGGGTGTGTCAATCTGAATTTGAATACTGGGATGGATATACTGCGGAATCTGAATTAGAAACTATGATAGACCAGATGGGTATCGATCGTCAAAATCTGAACAAAAAGTTGGGCGAATTATCAGGCGGTCAAAAATCCAAGATTTCATTTATCCGAACATTATATTCGCGCCCCAACATTTTATTTTTAGACGAGCCGACAAACCACCTGGATGCCGCCAGTCGTGAATGGATGACGGATTATCTGGTTGCAACAGATGCGTCGGTAATATTCATATCGCATGATGAAGAGTTTATAAACAAGGTCGCGGATAAGACTCTGTATTTAGATGCTATGAAGTCGGAGGCCAAGCGGTCTTAGGAAGACAAATAAGGCAGTCAACTCCTTGGCTCACAGAACGACATGGCTACGATCCGACTTGGATTATCTGGTTGCAACAGATGCGTCGGTAATATTCATATCGCATGATGAAGAGTTTATAAACAAGGTCGCGGATAAGACTCTGTATTTAGATGCTATG
>JAZRSI010000011.1:0-14988 GCA_045651445.1 Candidatus Enterousia sp.
TAAACGGAAAGAAGATTGGCAGTTATGAATCTACAAAAAACAGCAGAGAAGCGGCACTCGCAACAATCTCTTCGCTTGTAGAAAAATATTGTCCATTTTATCAAAAGACAAAATAAAGGAACGCAAAATGTCATTTACACAAGAAAAGAAAACAAATATTTTACATTGCAATGGTTGTAAAAAACATTGCTCTCTAGATTTCACACTTGCGGAAGAAGAGTATTATTTTCCAATGATTGGCGGAGACGTGATCGATTCATTCCAAGATGAAAATGACAACACCCAAACAACTGTCATGAGCAAAACAACGTTGTCAAAAAAAGGTATTGAACACCCCTTTGACCAAAGTGTTTACATGCTGGACATGGCGCGCAAAATTGCAAAACTGTGCGACCACTACAAGACAAAATAAAGGAACGCAAAATGTCATTTACACAGAAAAATAAATTATACTATGGCAGAAGTGGGGTTTCAGACAACATCCTTAATGGACTTGATTTTTCAAAAAAAATCACTTGTCATGGTTGTGCCGAAAACTGTGAAATATGCGCAGCCAGAATGCCTATGGAAATAGTTTCACTGCCGTTGGAAATGGTTGACCCACATCGCATAGGTTGCGAAACAACAACCCGTGTTTCCTATGCGCCAACGATTGGCAAAACCCAAGTTTATAAATATATCAACAATATGGGGCAACAGATTACTGTGGGGGCAGATGATATCAATCAAACAGAAATGGTAAAATTTGCATATATGGCATCACATTTTTGCGATAACTATAAACAACGATAACCACCACCGCCCCTGTGGCGGTGTTTTTGTGTCTGGGATTATGGCTGGGATATGTAAAATTGTCCATAAGCGTTAATCAGATTAAATACAAAAACACCACATTTTGTGAAAACTATTGACAATCATGATGTTTGTGATATTTTTTTACTAAAAGACAAAATAAAAGGACACAAAATGTCATTTACACAGGAAAAACAAACAAACAGCATATTGCACTGCGATGGCTGTAAAAAACATTGTAAATTGGACGTATATTACGG
This sequence comes from Candidatus Enterousia sp., assembly GCA_045651445.1. Taxonomy (GTDB): domain Bacteria; phylum Pseudomonadota; class Alphaproteobacteria; order Rs-D84; family Rs-D84; genus Enterousia. The sequence continues at coordinate 1,053 of JAZRSI010000011.1, forward strand.
CCAGCTTGACGAAATAACAAACAATTTTCTTAATTATTACACACCAATTATTGACAATAAAAAGATTATTAGATACAAAGATGCAACCGGCACTTTGGTACCCGCATACAAAAGTATTGCAGATCTGAACACCACCAATGACAGCCAAATAAGACAACACATGTTAAATTTAACCCAGGAAATCACACACCTGTGCGACCATTACAAGACACCATAATCCCCACCGCCCATTTCGGCGGTGTTTTTATGTCCACTATATATAAAACAATCTGCTAAAACTGATAAATTCGGACAAAATCGGAAATTTTTTACTAAATAAAAAATCCCGGATAACCGGGAAATCTTGGTAGCGGGAGAGGGACTTGAACCCCCGACACGCGGATTATGATTCCGCTGCTCTAACCAGCTGAGCTATCCCGCCAAAACGTGTTGTATTATAACCGCTAAATTTCAAATGTCTATAAAAAAATTTCGTTCGGTTTAAAATCCTATGTATTTTATTCCTTGGATAGGATATTATACTGGACATAGTAATAAAAATATCACAGAATGCCTTGAATTATATTTATTATGGGGTAATATATCGCGTATGAAACAAAAATTAAGTAAAGATTTGAAAAACCTTATCCTGAAAAATATGTTTGTAAAAAATTACAGACGTATGTGGCCTTATATTAAACCTTATTGGTTTAGGGGACTGATGTCTATTTTGGTCGCAATCCCAATCGGTTCGTTAGATGCTGTTATTGCTTTGTCTTTGAAACCGTATATGGATTTGGTTATGGTCGAAAAATCCTTGCAGACGGCCTGGTATATACCGTTTGCAATTGTGGCTTTTACATGTGTTCAGGGGGGATTAACGTACGCCGCAAATTATTTAAATACATGGGTCGGGGCAAAAACTACAAATCTGTTGAAGTTGGATTTGTACAAGAAAATGCTTAGTTTTGAAACAGAATTCTTTAATAAACGCAATTCTGGTGATGTTATTTTTATGTTTAATAATAATGCAGATATGGCGTGCGCTGGATTATTAACGAATTTAAAAAACTTTGTTCAGAAATTATTTACCGCAATTTCTTTAATCGCAGTTTTGTTTTATAATTCTTGGCAGTTGGCAATTGTTTGTGTGGTTATTTTGTTTGGGGCTTTCTTGCCAATGGCGTCTTTGAAAAAGAAAGTAAAATCAGTTATGAATCAGTCTATTGCCGCAGATTCTGCGTTGTTGACTGCTTATAACGAAACATATGCAGGAAATAAAACGGTTATTTCTTATAACTTGGATGATGCACAAAAGACAAAGTTTAAACGTGTGTTGGACGGGGTCTTTAAATTTAAAATAAAGATGCTGCAAAAAACACGTTGGTTGACGCCAGTGATGCATATTATTTTGTCTATTGGAATTGGACTGGTAATTTGGTTTGGGTCTTTCTTGATTTTAAAAGGAACAATCACAGCGGGTAGTTTTGTTTCTTTCTTGACTGCGTGGATTATGTTATATACACCAATGAAAAGTATTGGTTCTAATTATAATTCTGTGTTGATGTCTTTCTTGGCGATTGAACGTGTGTTTGATATTTTGGATTCTGTGCCGGCGATTGTTGATAAAGATAATGCCAAAGAAATGCCAGCAGAACATAAATTGATAGAAATCAAAGATTTGTCTTTTGAATATATCAAAGATGTGCCAGTGCTGAAAAATGTAAATCTGACAATTAATCAGGGGGAAACAGTCGCGTTTGTTGGAAATTCTGGGGGGGGGAAAACAACTATTGTTAGTTTGCTGCCTAGATTTTATGATGCGACAAAAGGACAGATTTCTATTGATGGTACCGATATTCGTGATTTTACATTAAGGTCTTTGCGTCAAAATATAGGTGTTGTTTTCCAAGATAATTTCTTGTTTGCGGGTACAATTCGTGAAAATATTATGTTGGGAAATGAAAATGCAACACAAGAAGATTTAGATAATGCTATTAAAATGGCTTATTTGGATGACTTTGTTGCAACGTTAAAAGATGGGCTTGATACGCAAATTGGTGAACGGGGTATATTATTATCTGGTGGGCAAAAGCAGCGTGTGGCTATTGCGCGTGCGTTTTTGAAAAATGCCCCAATATTGGTTTTGGACGAAGCGACATCAGCGCTTGATAACAAGGCCGAAGCCGTTGTACAAAAGGCGATTGAAAACCTGATGCAAGACAAGACTGTGTTTGTTATCGCACATAGATTGTCAACAATTCGTAATGCAAATAAAATTGTCGTTATTAATCATGGTGAAGTTGTTGAAATGGGAACGCATGAAGAACTTGTTAATATCGAAGGTGGCGCATATAGGTCTTTGCACGATATGCAATTTAAAGGAAAAAAAGACAAATAAATTTTTTGAACTTGATTTTTTTGTCTTTTTATGATATAATCATTTCACAGTCATAGGAAAACTTTGTTTTCGATGGCTATTTTTTTGTTCCCCACCGATGTGGGCGAAATAGTTGTTTGGTGTGTGCATATAACCCATCCCCACTGTTCGTCAGCGAACAGTGGGGTTTTTTAAAAAAAGGGGTTTTTATGGCAAGGGAAATTTTATTTAGACGCGGAACCGCCCAGCAAAACGATGCTTTTGTTGGGAAACAAGGCGAAGTTACAATGGATACAACAAATAACATATTGCGTGTTCATGATGGGAAAACATTGGGTGGAACCAAAACATTAAAAGCAGATGATGTAAAAAATATCGGTTTACCTAGTAAAAAACATGTAAATTTAACTTTGGGTGCAACAGGGACGTCTTATGTGGCCCCAGGTAATGGTTTTGTTAGTTTGATATATCCAGCCACAGATTATAAGCAGTTTATAACAGTTTATACCAGAAATCCATTCATACGATCATCGTCTTATTCGAGCCTGCAAACCGGATGGTGTACCGTTTTCTTGCCCGTGAACAAGGGGGATGAATTTGTTGTAGAATATTCAACAAGGGGTACTTTGCAGTGTTTCAGGTTTTACTATAATAATGGGAATCAATAAAATGTTTTTAGGATATCAATTAGATAATTTTGGTAATAAATTTATTGCAATGGTTGCAGATTCTGAAAAATCTTTACGAGAAATAGAACATATTAAATTTACAGAAATTGTTCAATCCGATGAAAATTTCGTTCTATATCAAGGAAAATATTTGTCTGAAAAAGACGCAGCAGAAAAAAAGAAACAAGATGAAAAAAATGCAAAAATACAATCTCTAAAAGACAGTTTAAACAAAACAGATTATTTGGCGATAAAGTATGCCGAAGGTGTTATTCCAATCGATCAATATTTACCAATCGCAAATCAGCGACAGGTTTGGCGTGATGAAATCAATCAACTACAAGAAAATAAAATCTAATGGCATATCTATGACTAAACCCGCAACCTCATGTAGCGTCTGTACACTACGGTTGCGGGTTTAATCATATCTATACCATTATCTTTTATTTTCCGCTAATCGTGGGGGAAGTATATTTATCTGGACGTGATGCGTTCCAATTTATATCTGTTTTTATTATTTTTGCGGGGATGCCAGCAATTAAACAATTTGAATGTTATTATTTTTTCCGTCTATGATAATAACATGTCTTTTGTTTCTGGGAACATTGACAATATTATTACCATAACTTTTTTTGACGGAAAATAATCTAAAAAATCGCTTCATTTATAGATACATATCTTCTTGGTTAAGGTATTTTTGAACGTATTCACGTATACCGTCTTCCAAAGATGTCATTGGTTTTGTGTAACCAACCGTGCGCAACTTGTCAAGGTTTGCACATGTGTAATATTGATATTTACCGCGCAACTGTTCAGGCATATCTTTGAAGCCTATTTTTGCGTCCATACCCATTGCAGCCCATGTTGCCGCCGCCAAATCATAAAACGAGCGCGCCGCCCCAGAACCGACGTTGAACAAGCCACTGATGTTTGGATTCTTTAACATCCATATAATAACATCAACAATATCACCAACCCATACAAAATCACGTAATTGTTGACCGTCTTGGTATTGTGGATTGTATGATTTAAATAGTTTTACTTCTTCGTTATTTTTTACAGATGGGAAAATATGCGCAATAACACTTTTTTGGCCACCCTTGTGATATTCGTTCGGACCATAAACATTAAAGAATTTTAATCCAACATATTGCTTTGGGGTTTTGCGACCAAGTGATACTTCGCGTGCAACCTTGCGGTCAATAAATGCCTTGGACCATCCGTATGGGTTTAATGGGCGTAGGTTATTAAGATATTCTAAGTCATCCCTATCATCAAAGCCATTTTCGCCATCGCCATATGTTGCAGCCGACGATGCGAATATAAATTGCGCATCATTATCGCGACAAAATTCCCATAAATCCCAAGTTAATTTCTGATTAGAACGTACAATTAAATCAACATCAGTTTCGGTCGTTGTTGATATTGCACCCATATGAATAATGGCGTCAATTTCAGATTTATGTTTGGATAAAAATTCAGGTAATTCTTCGGGGGTGATTATCGCAGATAGTTCACGTTTGGCAATGTTTTTCCATTTGGCTTCGTTGCCCAACCAATCAACCACAACCAAGTCGTGAAAATTATTTTTTTCCAAGCCTGCCAATATATTAGAGCCAATAAAACCAGCCCCACCTGTTACGATAATCATAGTTCCCTCGCTATTGTTTTATAGTTGTTTTTAAATATAAAGTTTTTGATAACGCCGGCAGATTTTGCGGCATCAATATCGCGTTGTTTATCCCCAATAGAAACAGATTTTTTCATATCTATGTTATATTTTTGTTGGGCGCGAATAAACATTCCTGGATTTGGTTTGCGGTTCGGACCAGATAATTCAGGACAATGAAACACATCGGTTATATGTATGCCACGGGACGCGAATTCATTACACATATATCGTGTTACCTGTTGATAATCAGATTCTTTGTAATAACCGCGCGCAATACCAGATTGATTTGTTATGACAATAATTTTGTATCCCAATAATTGGGCGCGCAGACATATTTCAAATATTCCGTCGATAAATTTGAATTTATCAATCGAACCAACATAGCCATAATCTATGTTGATTGTGCCGTCCCTATCAAGAAATAAAGCCTTGTTCATATTATTTTGTTTTACCATAAAATTCTTGTTCAATCAAGCCACATAAAATATGCCCAATCGCAAGATGCATTTCTTGGATATTATTTGTTATGTTTGATGGAACATTTAATGTCAAATCTGATTTTTCTGACATTGCGCTTGGTTTTTGACCGGTCAGAGCAATTGTTTTAATGTTCTTCTTTTTTGCCAAATCAAATGCCAAAACAATATTTTTGCTATTCCCGCTGGTGGATAGACCAATTAATACGTCGCCCGGTTTACCGATACCTTGAACCTGGCGTTCAAAGATAGTGTCGTATCCGTAATCGTTACCAACCGCAGTCAAAATAGATGTATCTGTTGTCAAGGCAATAGAATTCATCGCAGGGCGATTTAATTTGTAACGACCAACTAATTCTGCCGCCAAGTGTTGGGATTGTGATGCAGAACCACCGTTGCCACAGAACATAACTTTGTTGCCTTTTTTCAAGGCGTCTATGCACATTTTTGTGGCTTGGTTAATTTGGGGCGCCATTTGCGCCATCGTTTTGAAGTTGTACGATATTTCGAGTATGCTGTTTTTTATTTGTTTTTCCATTTTAAGATACCTGATTTTATTTTTGTTTTTGGTTTTCGTTAATTTTGTTTAATAAACCCGTTGTTGAATATCCATCCAAGCGGGGTAGGGTTATTGCACGACCGCCGTATGATATTACACGTTGCGCTTCGGGCCAGTCTTTGATTTCATAGCCTTCTTTGGCAATTACGTCTGGGCGAATTGCATCAATAATTGGCATAGCGGTGTCGTCATCAAATACAATTACGTAGTCGATGAATTCCAATGATGCAAGCAACATTCCACGTGTTTTTTCGTCTTGGATTGGACGGGTTGGACCTTTTAATTTTTTTACAGATGCATCAGAATTCATTCCCACAAATAATACATCGCAGTTGTTTTTCGATTGAACAAATGATGATAAATGTCCCGCGTGTAAACAGTCAAAGCAACCGTTGGTAAAGCCAATAACTTTGTTTTGTTTTTTTAATTCAGATACGATTTTTATTGCCTGGGGCAGGGTGATTAATTTTTCCTTTTGCTTCCATTCGCCCTTGGATTGGGTTGTCTGATTGATTGCGGATTGTAATTCGTCCGCGGTTACTGTTGCGGTCCCAGATTTTCCGACAACAATGCCAGATGCACGATTGGCAAGTTTCATTGCGTCTTTTATCGGGGCGTTCGCACCAATAGATGCACCAAGGGTCGCCAATGATGTGTCGCCGGCACCAGATACATCATATACTTCTTTGGCAACAGTTGGGATGTGTAATGTTTCGTTAATATCTGATGATGGGATGAACATCATTCCGTGTTCGCTTAGTGTAACAATTAAATTCTTGATGCCATGTTCGTTGAATAGTTTTTTTGCCCCAGTTTTAATAGAATTTTCAAAATCTGGTGATTTGGCATCAAATGTCATTCCAGTTGCTTCGCTGAATTCTTTTAGGTTTGGCTTTACAAGGGTTGCATTATTATATTTTTGATATTGTGTGCCCTTGGGGTCAATGATAACCGGTTTATTATATTTGTTACAGATTTCAATTAATATTGGGGTGATAGTGGTTGTTAATACGCCCTTGTTATAATCTGATAACAAGACAACATCAGATTCTTTGACAAGTTTTGTAAATTCGCTGATAAATTTAGATGTTTCTTTGGCGGTTAACGTTAATTTTTCTTCGCGGTCAATTCGAAGAAGGTGATTAGAACCAGATATCAAACGTGTTTTTACAATTGTTGGCCAATCTGATTTTGTTATTAAGTGTGTGTTTGCACCCAAGTCTTTTAATTTTTGAGATATTTTTTTCCCGTTATAATCACGACCAATAACGCCAATGAATGATGTTTTGCAACCCAATGTACAAAGGTTTGCAACAACATTGCCGGCGCCACCCAACATTTCTTTGGTTGTTTTTGGATTTATTACAGGGACTGGTGCCTCTGGCGATATGCGGCCGACGGAGCCATATACAAATTCATCCAGCATAATGTCGCCAACGCATAATACTTTTACGTCTGGATATTTGTTTATATAAGATGATATTAAAGTCATATCGATTCCGTTTTGATAAATTCTTAGTGTTGCCAAATATTTGCTTTTGTGCATATTAGCATACAAATTCAGCATTGCAAGAATTTAAAACGGAAAGATTACTTATTTGTTTTCTTTAATATCTCGATAAAATTAAACAGATAGTAACGTGTCGTATTGATGGTTTGTGATTTTGAAAAAATAGGAATCTTTCCAAATATTTTATAAACAGTTCTATGTTTAATTTTTTTCTTTTCTGAATGTTTTTCCTGTGGAACGGGTGTTTCGTATTTTTGGGGACCGATAGGGGATTGGTTTTCTTGTACCTGATTGTTTGCAAATCGTTCTTCATATAAATCTGGACGCAATATATCTAATTTTATGTTTCTTTTTACAATACGTGCGGGATTACCAACAATAACAGAATTTGAATCAAAAAATTTCTTGGCAACAACACTATTGTATCCAACGACACATTCATCAGGAATTATTGAATTTTTAAGAATTGTACATCCCATTCCCAACCAAACACGGTCGCCGATGATAATGGAATCCGCCTTGTTAATTACTTTGTTATCTTGATCAAGAATTGCGTGGTCGTCGGTGCAACGTAAATGAACGCTGGAAGAAAAACGGAACGCTTCGCCAATTAAAACCTTGGTTTTGTTTTCAATCATCAATATATAAACATCGTTCATTCGCCCATTACCACATTTAAATTCTGCGTCATTTATGGTTCGACCATCTTCGTATCCCATGGTAAGGCGCAGGCGACCGTATATATTGCCCATGGTTATTTTATTATTGTTTCCATACACTTTTATTTCCAATTTGGTATCTGATGGCATAGTGTCAGGAATTTTTATAACATTGTTTTCCCCAACGACAATTATGTTTATATTGTCGTTATTTGGGGATTCAATAATATTGTTACCATGGTTTTTTATGGACATTTTTATTTCCTTTTTGTTTTTAGGTCTTCCATATAGGTAAGATTTATTAACGCTGTTTAGGTTCCGTTTTAATAAAAATAAGTTTGCTTAAACCATTGAATAATTTTTTGCATAACAAGCAACATGTTGCGCCAATTAGTACAGACATAACAAGCACACCGGCATAAATTAGGTATTTGTTATACATTAATAAACTTGCTTTGTATTGTGATAACACCGATAACATTACACAGTGAGTTAAAAATATCATATAACTTAGTGGGGTAAATATTTTCCAGCCACGCCAAGATAAAAATTTGGTGAAGTATTCTTTTCTGAAATAAAGCAAAGACACCAATACTGCAAATGCTAATGGAACAAAATATTCTTTTTGTGATAAATGGTCATAATTCATCAAGGGTATTAGTACACCCAAAGTTGCAAGTTCAATAATGGCAAAGGTTGCTTTGCTGTGTTTTAATTTGATATCAGAATTTGCTAAATATTTTGATATATGATAGGCACCAATTCCCAATCCCATATCCATTAAACCCTTGAATATACCAGAACTTACCGTGTTCCACATCAATGGGTATTCATTTAGTGATAAACCCGTGTAGGTTGTATAAATAAGGGTAAAAGCAGTAAAAGGTATAAAAATTAACATTATCTGAGATGCAAGGCTTTTTCGTGCAAGTAATAATCCAATATATAGAACACTGCACCAGAATAAAACGCTCATATACCAAGAACCGTTAATAATACCTGGGATTTTGTTGATATGTGATAAAAACATAAAATTCAAGGGTAATGCCGATGCATTGACGTGTATCCCAAATATCACAGATATGGCCAAAGTAAATAATATCGCGAAAATATATTCTGGCCATAATCTGCGTAATCGTTTGCCAACAGTGTGAAAAAATGTGTTTGTGGTAATTGCAGAATACTTTGCGCAAGACACAGCAAGTAAAAATCCGCTTAATACAAAGAAACCGTCAACAGCTAAATTTTGTAAGCACCATAATTGTGTATTCGATTGTCGAACTAATACAATAAATGTATGACCAATTACAACAAACAACGCTAATAAAAAACGTAAACTATCAAACGATATTATTTTTTGCATAGTTGATTCCTTATACGTATTCTATTGTTTTTTTTGTTAATTTTTAAAAATCCTTGGTTTTGAACAATGGTATAAAACCAAATAGATAATGCCATTTTTTATTGTTTCTAATTTTGATTTTCCATATTGGTAAAACACCAAATAAATAGGTTTTGTGTTTTATCTTTTTTTGTTGTAGAGAATCAAGATAATTTAATGAACCAAGTGGATTGCGTGGGGTTATTTTGCTGCGATCAAAGTCGCTGCCGCCAAGTGCAAGCCATTTTAAATGTGTACGATACCATTCAGGAAATGCATTGCATATATTGGTTGTGTTCCATACTTTCTTTTCTGTGCCAAAATGGACGATTTTTGCAACATTTGCGTTGTCTTTCCAAGAAATACATCCATAATCATCTAATGGAACTTCCTTGGGTTTCAAATTGAATTCTTGAAACATAATATTTATAATGGACTGGTCTGGATTTATTAAATATTTTACATATTTTTCTGCATTGGCATATAAAAATTTGTAAATGTCTTTATATGGTAATGAATCATTAACAACCATAATAGATGTACACCAAGAAGGAACGTCCATATCATATCCGGGAATAGGGGCCGTGAATTGGTCGGCCACTTTCCAAGGAATATCAGGTGTAAGACCAAGAGGTGCGTAATTCAAAATATCTGACAAGTCATCTTGGACGCCAATGTCAACGTCGTTCCAAACAACATTTTCGTACTTATCTAGTAATCCGAAACATTCGAAATGGCAAAAACACATCAAGGCATTTTTGTTTTTGAATCGACCCTCTGGCATATTTTGCATCATATTTTCAACAAAATCTTCGGGTAGGTTGAATTGTTTTAATTTTACATGTGGAATTTTAGAAAGGGCGGCTTTGTCAGATTCTGGCATATCTGTGTAGTACATAATAATGTCATAGTCGTCAATTGTTATGTGCTTGTTTATCCCAAGCGCAGCATTCGCAGCAGCAAATGTTAAATTTGGGGTAAAACCAAATAAAAATGCAAGTTTCTTCTTCTTTGCCATATCAATTTCCTTTCTTGTTTATACAAATGTATTTTTTTGTTGTGTTGATTTTTTTGTTAAAGTATTCAGATGCCAAGGCAATGTTTCCCTTGGTCGCGCGAATGTACAAATTCCCACCTTTTTTTACAATTCGCAGGCTTTCGCGTAATGCATGTGATGGGTTTTTGCAATTGTCTATATCACAATTATATACGATATCATAGGTCGTATCGTGTGATGGTATATTATATATTGTGCCGTATTCTGCATCAAAACCTTTCGATTTGGCAAAATGAAAATACTGACAATTCTTGGATTTTGTTTCGTCCGGTTCAGATAAATCGTTGGCATATACAGTTAGTTTGCCTTTCGGTGCCGTTTTTGTAAAATCTTGGTCTGTGCGGCCAATTTGTGCAATTAATCCATCAGGTGTATTTGATTCTATTTTATCTGCTTCGGATACGGTATATGAATACTGTGGAATTGTATCAAGGTGTGTTCTTATCGCGTTAAATACAATTTCAGGTTTCATTTCCGACATACATAATGGGGTTTTGTGTCCACGTATGCAACCGTTTGTCCAAGTGCGGGTTATCCATTCACACGCATGTGGGCATACCTTGCTGCGCAGGTTAATGTTTTCTTCGTATCCAAAAACACGGGGATCGGTTGGACCAAATATAACAACGGATTTGCCATATAATGAATTGCGCAAGTGTACCAGACCACCTTCGCCATCAATGTGTAACAAGGCGTTCTTTAACAGTACTTTGGTTTGATCAAGATTTGTTTTACCAAGTAAGTTTTTATCAATGTTTTCCAAAACTGAAAAATCACTAGACGCACCAATTTGAACAATTTTTATGTCGGGATATGTTTCTTTTAGCATCTTGGTTAATTCGTTGTAGTATTCCAATGGCCACAATTTTGGGTGCGAATTATCGTACATCGATGCGCATGCACGCGATATTGTTATGTATTTTTGCGGTTCTAAATCATGTGTGTCCAAGAAATTAAATTCGCTTTCGTTCCATTGGGTATATTTTGGCGTGTAACGATTAATGTCAATTATATCGTGTACGTTCGATTGTTCTTGACGGTTTTTGTTAAACTGTAATGCGTATTGGGTGTATAGGTTGTCGTTGTATTCGCCACATAAAACATTGTCTGTGATGTTTTTACAATGCATACAGAATTCATAGAATTTCGGACAGAATTGTTTGGTTTTTTCTTCGTCTATCTTGCATACAATGTAAAATCTGCGTGATACAAGGTACACATCATAATCATCAGTTGGATTATGTTTAGGATATGGATAACAATTGTCGATAAATGGAAAATCTTGAAATGCTTTGTACGCATTGCAATAAAAATCAATAATCACAGGACGGGTAAACATTTTCCTTATTTGCTTAATATATGCGATTTGAATAATGTCGTCCCCCATACCGCCACCTTCGGCGATGGCAATTCTTAGAACATCAGGTTGAATTTTTGTTTTTTGTATTTCATTTGAGTCATTTTTAACAGGGGTTGGTTTTTTATGCTTTTTTATCGCCGCACCCAAATTCCACATCGCAAGACGCGCCGCCGCATATGCAGGTTTGTTTTGGTATTTTTTGCTATATCTGGAAACTTTGTCTTGTAATTTGTCAAAATAATTTTTCATATCCCTATAACCCCCTTAATATGTTCAAATACAGTATCCACAGATATTGTGTGCATACATGGCGCGATGGACGTGTTCGTTTTTGGGCAAAATGTTTGCCACTTTGCGCCAGTTAGCCATTCGCAACATGCACAATTACATGTCATAGAGCGAATGTTTATGTTTTCTGGGTATCCCTTGGTCGATATAGATGTGGGGCCCAATAAAACAACCGATGGACGTTCGCATAATGCATGACGTAGGTGTACCATGCCACATTCGCCGTCAATATGCAATGATGATTTTCCTAGCAATGTCAATAATTCACAAAATGATGTCTGGCCAACAAGATTTATGTCAACGCCATCAATTTTTGATAGGCTTTTCGTGCCAAGTTGAACAATTTTATAATCGGGGAATTCAGATTTTATCCTGGAAAATAATTCGGAAAATTTATCCGCAGGCCATAAACGGGTCGATGTTTGTACGTTTGTGTTTAGGTCTGTGCCATATGAAAAGGTTATGAATTTTCCGTCTTGGATATTGTTTTGTTCAAGTATAGCCTTGGCGGTTTCAGGTATTTTTATCATAATTTTATCCGATTTTTTCAAATCAACAAGATCGCAAATGTCCATCCCGTCAATACGATTAAGACCACGTATATCTAATAAAATTTGTTGCGAAAAAATATTGCTATTGCCCAATACGTGGGCGTATCTTTTGTTAAATTCAAAGATTGTATTTTCATATCTTGGCAAGAATTTTGATTTCTTTGAAATGTATTTGTCGCGATAAAATAATACTTCTGGAAACTGAACCCCAAATCGGATTATCATATCCAACGGAATTTTTTTCAGTTTGTGGCGTGGATATATGTTCGCCCCAAATTCGTATTCTGAAAATAAAGATTTTATCGAATCAACCGATTGGCGTACAAAAAGATAAATCTTGGTTTCGCAATCAAGTTTCTTGGTAAATTTTTCAAGATACGCCCCGTATAGAACATTATCGCCAATGCCACCATCCAGCACAAATCCAATGTTTATATGTGGCCCACGGCGACGATGTTTAAACCCAGATGCAATAAGTTGTTTATATTTAAATAAAAAATTTTTCCAAAAAATTTTTATACGACGATTTGCGTATATTTCTTGATATACGTTACGTTGTCTTGAAAAAATTGATTTTTGCTTATTCATAATCTGTATGTACAAAAGTATATGAATATTACAATATTATTTAGTTATTGCAAGCCTTTATTCCCAAAAAGAAATAGGTTTTTTTGTGGTTGACTTTTATTTGTGTATTGATGATAATTTACGCATAATGAAAAGGAAGGTTTGGTATGAAAAAAATTGAAAATGTTCAAGAATTTGTCGAAAAATTAGATGCAATAAAAAAAGTTAATCCAAAAGACTTGTCAAGCGACCAAGATTTGACAATTGGTATTATGAATTTAATTTCTATCGAAGAACATTTGATGTTTTCTGGTGCAAAGACTGGAAAAACTGAATTTTATGATTTAATTAACGAAGTTCGTGAAATGCGTAAAAACGCAATGCTAAAAATCATCCCTGCGTACGAAGGGGAAGTATGGTGTATTTCCAAACATTTATTGGCCGCATCTATGCGTGTTTTCGAAGTTGGAACCAAGGCCTTGGCGTCGGGTGATAAAAAAACTGCATATGATTTATTTAATCAATCTTATGAACTGTATTGTATGTTCTGGGGCTTGAATATGGGTATTTTGACCGGTGATAAACCAGACATAAAAGAATCTAAATCCGCAAAAAAATCTGCCCCAGCCAAAGCGAAAGAAACATCATCCGCTAAGACAGAGTCAAAGGGTGGTATCAGCAAGTTAAAAAGTTGGGTAAAGAATGCCGTTAACTGCTGCATTGAATAAAATCTAATGGCATATCTACAAGCGGTGCCGGCAACTCATGTAGCGTTTGTACACTACGTTGCCGGCACCACTTGTATCTACGCCATTATCTTTTATTTTTT
>JAZRSI010000012.1:0-29476 GCA_045651445.1 Candidatus Enterousia sp.
ATACATTAAAAGGTGTTGCGGAAAAGCATTTCTTGGAACAAAAATTAACAAAAAATAAACGCTTTGTTGTTGAAGACGCATCACAGTTTTTGAAGAATTCAGATGAATTGTATGATTTTATTTTATTGGATATTTATTCTAATTCATTTCAAGTTCCCGAAGGTTTTATTACAGCAGAATTTATGGAACGATTAAAAGCGCGGGTGGCGCCAAAGGGTATAATAACTATGAATATGATAGTATATCCGGAATTTGCGGATGCGTACACGCGTGTTTTTGATAATACTTTTCATGTGGTTTTTCCGTATAATACATCGCGGCACGTGGTTGATGATTTTAATCCATGGCAGAATACGATGGGCGCATCAAATGTTGTTTATGTGTATTATAATGTTCCAAATGATGGGCGAGTATATACGATAAATAAAACACCGGTTATTTATGATAGATAGTTGTAAATATCACTTGATTTTGTTTTTATTTATTATATAATCATGGAGCTTTGATTTTGTTGCGGGCATAGTACAAAGGCTAGTATGCAAGCCTTCCAAGCTTGAAATGCGGGTTCGATTCCCGCTGCCCGCACCAAGAGATATTTTTTATCTTTTGGACAGATTGGGCGTGCGCCGGAGTTGGAGAGCCGGGGCAGACTGTAAATCTGTTGGCTTAAGCCTGAGCTGGTTCGAATCCAGCCACTCCCACCAGAAAAAAATCCGACCCTTGTGGTCGGTTTTTTGACATATATTGGGTAATGTGTTACAATTCCTGCGTTATGGGTACAACAAAAAAACCAGATATTTTATAACACGGGGGGATTATATATGTTTCTTTATTATATTGGGATTTGTATATCTATAATTATTGCGCTTGTTATATTGTTTCTTTATTTATATTTGATTGAATATTTGTGGTGTATTTTTATAAAAAAACAGGTTCCTTTTGTTGGTGCAACAGATAGACACAAGAAGGCAGTTGTAAAATATATAAGTGAACATTATCCAAATGCAAAAAATATAGTAGAGTGTGGGTCTGGTCATGGTGGTTTGGCGCGGTATGTTGCACGAAAAACAAATGCAAATGTTGTTGGCCTAGAAAATATGCCGTTTTGCGTATTTATGTCTAGGTTTTATAGTTTATTTAGTTGCGCAAATTTTAAAACGGTCAAGACCGATATGTTTGAATATTTAGATAATACGAAAAACAAGTTTGATGTTGCAATTGCTTATTTGGGACCAAAAGTTGTGCCTTTGTTACAAAAGTACAATAAAAAAATAAAAGTTTTAATTTCTTTGGATTTTGAAATTCCAGAATTAAAACCAATTGATGTTGTTGATTTGAAGCGTGGTTATACAATATATAATCGAAAAAAATATCCACATAAATTATTTATATATGAATTTAAATAAAAAATCCCCAAATTGGGGATTTTTACACGATATAAAATAATGTTTTTTGTTATATTATTCTTCGACTTCGTATTCGTCGATAAGTGTACGCGAAACAGATTCGTGTTTAATTGGTTTATAATTTTCTGATTTTATGGTTTCGCCATCGTCTTCGGGTAAAAATGCAACGATTTGACTGCGTTTGATATTCTTGGATTCGCGCGCGTTTGCGCCGATTGTTTTACTGCTATATTTATCGCGCAAGTGTTCGGGTAGGTATATGTAATCGTCTGGGTCAATGCCGTCGGTTTGTAATTCCATAGAATCAGTTGGGTGTATATCTTGGGGGCGCATAGTATAAATAGGTGTGATAAAGTCGTTGGCAGAATTTTGAATAATGTTTGGTGTGTCTGTGCCGTTCAATTCAGAAATTCTTAATGCGCGTTCCGATGCGCCGTTTGGTAATAATCTATATAGACCACTGATGCCAATATAACCGTTGGGATTTAATAAGTAACTTGCGGATGTTTGGTTTGAATAAATCATACCGATGGCCATATTTATTGCATCAAAACCAAAGGCCGCAAGATGATTAGGGGTTTTCCCTGAGATTTGTTCGTATAGCGCAGTAAATTCAGGCGCAGAATCAGGCAATGATGCGAATTTTGATCCTGACATAGTAAAGTCAGATGTTATGTCAGAACCGTCCCACATCGTAGTGCCATAGAATTTTGTATCACGTGCAGATACATCATAGTAACGTAAAAATGATGCCAATGATTTTGTGTCTTCGCCATCGCCAAGGAATAAAATCGCATCGTATGGCAGGGTGCCAATGGTTTCGGTCTTGTCCAGTTTTTCAAGTTGTGTGGACAATCTGGCGCGTTCTGTCGCGGTCAGGTGTTCGTTTGTTATTATGTCCGATAAAACTTCGCGGGCACGCGTATGGGCTGCAGTTCTGGCGTGGTTCATAGATGCCGTTTCGGCCGTACTTTTTATTGAATCTGTGTTCTTTTCAGAATAAAAGAATATTCCATTTAATGATGGTGAATATGCGTCAGATGCAGATTTAGCCGCGCCCGCCATCAAATGGCCGGATGCGGTATCGGGGGCTATGATAATAAAGTTTTTTATATTGTCCGATTGCATTTGTTTTACAATTGCTTCGACCCCATTTGTCGGCATTAGTGCCATTGTCATAACACCGTCGCCAATAGCGGTCGCGTCAGATGTAAATGCCAGTGCCGGTATTTCATTTGGCTTGGATGCGCGTACGATTTTTGCATCGTTCGCAAAAACTGGTCCGATAATTATTTTAGGATTTGTTTCAAGAACGCTTTTCATTGTTTCAGATAAATCTGATGTTGTGTCGTAAAATGTTACAACAAGATTTTTGTTTGGACGCTGAACAAGCGCCGTTTCAATCGATGAACGAATTGTTCGACCTACTGGTGCGCTATCCCCAGATAGGGGTAGTAATACGGCGATATTATGTTGTTCGTCATTATCCTTGCCATAGCCATCAGATAATTGACCGTATTGTAATTGCGCAGGGGCGCCAGTTAATGTTTGGTCGTATTCGGTTCCCCAATCGCCACCAGACATAATATCAATGCCAGAACAGCCCGCCAAAACGGTAATTGCAAATAAATATCCAAAAATTCTTTTTATATACATTGAAAAATCCATTTTATTTTGTATCATTTTACTATAAAAGGATTCTAAATGCAATCAGGGCTTTACATTGTTGGTACACCAATAGGAAATTTATCAGATATGTCGCCACGTGCGATAGATGTTTTAAAGTCTGTGGACTTAGTTGCGGCCGAAGATACAAGGGTTTTTGGTAAGTTGGCCGCCCATTTTGATATAAAAACAAAACGTGTGTCGTGTCATGAACACAATGAACGCGATATTGTGCCGCAATTGATTGAAAAAATTCAATCTGGTATGGCAATTGCATGTGTGTCTGATGCGGGGATGCCAGGGGTGTCTGACCCGGGTTTTAGGTTAGTGCGCGCCGCACGTGATGCCGGGGTTGATGTTTTTGTTGTGCCAGGTCCCGTGGCGGCAATTTCTGCGCTGGTTCTGTCAGGATTCCCAACAGATAGATTCACTTTTTGTGGTTTCTTTGATGAAAAAAAATTACGCGATGATAATAAAATACCGCATACGATTATTTATTATGAAAGCCCAAATCGTATAATGAATACTATTGGGGCAATGGCGCGTATTATGCCGGAAAGGAAAATTGCAATTGTGCGTGAAATTACAAAAATTCACGAAGAAACAATTATCGGATATCCCGCAGATTTGATGGGAATTACACCACCGCGTGGGGAAATTGTTCTTGTGGTGGCGCCACGTCCTGAAATAAAAATGACAGACGATGAAATTAGCAATATTGTTAATGATATTGCCGCGACTTCAATGAAATCAGCCGCAGCGGATTTAGCCGCACGAACGGGCATTTCAAAAAAGGAAGCGTATAAACGATTGCTGGACAAAGGGGGGGATGATGATTAAATTTGTGGGAAGTTTTGAAACAGTTAAATCTTTGCCGAATACCCATTTCGCAGAATATGCGTTTATTGGTCGTAGTAATGTTGGAAAATCTTCTTTGATAAATGCGGTTGTTGGGACGGCGATTGCGCGTACTTCTAATACGCCTGGGCGCACACAGAGTTTGAATTTGTTTAATCTTGATGACAGGATTATGATTGTTGATTTGCCTGGCTATGGTTATGCCAAGGTGTCCAAGGTTGATGCGATGCGTTGGTTAAAAAGACTAGAAGAATATTTGTTGACGCGTCGGCAATTAAAGCGCTTGTTTATATTGATTGATTCAAGAATTGGTCCAAAAGATGCTGATTTAGATTTGATGGATTTTTGTGATGTTAATGCGATACCGTATCAGATTGTTTATACAAAAAAAGACAAGCGTGTTCGTGAAGAAAAACAAAAACAGTTATCGCACACAGAACATGGCGCCATGTTGCCAGAGGTTTTACAAACATCTGCAGAAAAGAAAACAGGTTTGGAATCTATAAGGGAAACACTTGGGATTAAATAAGAATATTTTTTATGCAACGAATCCGGTGAAGATGGCAGATGCCTTGTGGCAGGTAATGCAAGATAGTCAGGTTGATGTTGCAGATATGTTGATTTTTCTGCCCAGTCGTCGTGCCGTCAGAACTGTTGAAAAAATGATTGCTGAAAAGTGTGGGGGGGTGGCGTTGTTGCCGACCCTTGTCGCATTGGGCGAAGGTGTTGATGATGAACCTGATGCGATTAGTGCGGATAATGTAATTTCAAATGTTGAACGTGTGGTCGTTTTAACAAAGCTGTTGGCGGCAGATGCAACCATAGGAAATTTTTCAACCGCATTAACGGTTGCCCATGATTTGGTGCGTATGCAAGATTATCTTGAAAATGAAGGCGTAGATGTTTCTTGTATAAATTGGATGGATTTGGTCGATGAAAAATATGCCACGCATTTTCAAAACAAGGCAAAAATATTAAGTATTTTATCCGATTTTATGCCTGCCTATCTAGATGGGCGGATGACTGCAACACAGGTGCGAAACGCAGATATTCGCAATTGGATTAATTATCTGGATGATTTTAAATTAGTCGTTGTTTGTGCGTCAACGGGAAGTGTTCCGGCAACTGCGGATTTAATGTGCGAAGTTGCAAAACGTGGGCATGGACGAATTATACTGTCTGGGAAAATAGATGGACGGGATGAAGATTTTCAATTGGATACCAATCCGTATAATAGCGAATATAAATTCTTGCGGCGTTTAGAATTGCATCCACGGGATGTATTGCCAATAGATGTTGGGGATTCAAAGATTGATTTTTTTAATTACGCATTTGGAAACGATTGTGGCGAACAAAATATAAATACAGATTTGTCTAATTGTAATTTAATAGAATGTCCCCGCGAAGCCACAGAGGCGGCAGTCGTCGCAGAAATCGCCGTGCGCAGTATTGAACAAAATAAGTCGGTGTTGGTTATAACGCCCGATGCGGCCGGAAATCAACGTATTGCAAATGCGTTATCAGAACGTGGAATTGTCGCCGATTTTTCGGGTGGAATATCTGGGGCAATGACGAATACTGGACGTGCAATATTGAATATGTTTGATGCATGGATTGATTCCAGAACAGATGTTTTTGACAAGGTGTATCGAAAATTAAATTATAATTTGTTTGATACGATTGCGTATATTGTTTCTGAAAATATTGTGGATTTTATGCCTACATTTGATATTGAATCAGACGAAAGTGTTAAAATATGGGTGGCGATAAAAGAAATGTCAGATGCCTTGATTAAGGCGGATATTAAATTAACTATGTCGGATGCGCGTGTGTTTGTCGCAGATGCTATATCTGGTGTGTCGGTGCGTGGTGTGATGAATGATGCCGCAGATGTGGTTGTACTGGGGACTATTGAATCGCGTATGCAGACCGCAGATGTTGTTATTCTGACGGGGTTGAACGACGGGATGTTTCCGGCGCGTGGATATGAAAATGCATGGTTGCCCCGACATTTGGCAATAAAAATTGGATTGCCGTCCCCAGACAGAAAGGTTTCTTTGCAATCACTTGATTTTATGAATTTGTCTTGTGGAAATTGTGTTTATTGGTTGCGTTCAACGCAGTCGGGTGGGGTTCAGATGTCTGAATCCAGATTCTTGTCGCGTGTGGTTGCGCGGCGTGGAATCTTTAATAAAAATACGGAAATTTTAAGTTCTGTTTTGTCGCGTGATGTTGTTCCGTTCAAGCCTTTGGATTATTCTGCCCCGATGCCACCCGCAGATTGGTCCGATGTTTATGTAACAGAATTAGAATTATTGATTCATAATCCATATGCGTTTTATGTGCGTCATATATTAAAATTACGTGTCTTGGACGATTATTGGGCGTTGCCAGATGTAAGGACCTTTGGAAATTTGGTGCATTCTGTAATTGAAAATGCAACAGATTTAGATTCAAATACTTTAATCGCACAGATGGATGCACGTGCACTGGAAGTCTTGGGGCCCGATAGCGTGATATTTCACTTTTGGCATAAAAGATTTATAGAAATTGCCCCCGTTATAGTTCGTGAATTAAAGGCGTTGCCCCAATCGTATGCCGAGATTTTGGGCAAGGTTCAAATTTCTGGGCGTAATGTTTGCGCGCGCGCAGATAGGGTTTGGGATGGTGGTGTTCTTGATATAAAAACGGGCGCGGCACCATCTAAATCACAATTGTTAAAGGGCAATATGCCACAATTACCACTAGAAGCCTTTATATTAAAATCGGGTGGTTTTCGTATAAAAACAACATCTGCGTCGTTATTCCCCATAATAAAATTTTTGCAATTAAAGAACAATGATTCTTGTGTAATTGAATATGACCCCGACATTACCCAAGAAATGATGGATGCGTCGGTTCAAAAAACAACAGAACTATTTAACATGTATTCTGCGGGTGGTGCGGCGTACGAATATCTTGAAACAAGCGATCAAAAGTATCGGGTGTATGACGATTTTGCCCGTGTCAAAGACTAAAAATAAAATCTAATGGCATATCTACAAGCGGTGCCGGCAACTCATGTAACTTCTGTACACTACGTTGCCGGCACCACTTGTATCTACGCCATTATCTTTTATTTTTTCGCTAATCACGGGGTTGGGTGTTGGCAACTCATGTAATTCTGTACACTACGTTGCCGGCACTACTTGTATCTACGCCATGTTATTTTGTGTGCGTTGCGCACGGTTTATAGACCCTTTTTTTGTCATCCCTGCGCAGGCAGGGATAGGGTGGATAAAAAAACACCCGCGTTTTGCGGGTGTGAAACACAAATGTTTTATTCGTGTCTGTCTGGGTATTTGCCGTCTATCAAATTTTGACGTACAATATGGTGTTTTACCTTTTGTGTACTGGTCAAAGGTAAATCTTCGGTTGTCATCGCAAAGTGGGTAACCCATTTATAACTGGCGACTTTTTTATTAGCGGCCGCAATTTCGGCAGATAATTTTTCCATCGTCATACCGTCTTCAACGCTAAATACGCCATAGGTAACGGTTTTGTCTTTGACCTTGTGTTCAAAAACAGCAACATTTTTTACCCCAGGAATTGTTATAAACATCCCTTCTAGTTCGTCTGGATAAACATTTTTTCCGCTATCTAAAACGATAACTTGTTTCTTGCGACCGGCAAAATGTAATTCGCCATTTTTATCCATGGAAACCATGTCGCCCGTATTAAAGAAACCACGTTCGTCAAAGATTTCTTTGTTTGCGTCTTCGTTGTTCAGATATCCGCCAAATACCTGATGACCGCGCAACCATAGTACACCAACGCCATCTTCGTTTTTGTCGCGAATTTCACATTCGTTGTTTGTTGTTGGACCACCAAACGCAAATGGAAAACGCTTCTTTGTTGGTTTAGAAATACAGATTGGGCCAACCGTTTCGGTTAATCCATACCCTTGGATAAATGTTAGACCAAGACGTTCGTAGAATGTTTCTACCTCTGGTTTTGTCGCGGCGCCCCCCGCAACCAATAAACGTGCGCGTCCGCCAAATACATCCAAGATAGGTTTTTGTACCTTGCGTACCAAGAAGCCCAAGCCTAGTTTTTCTAGTGTTTTTCCGTGCTTTAATATAAATGATACCAACCACCATTTCTTTTGGGATTTGATATTATCAATGATTTTGTTACGGAATACTTCCCATAATCTTGGAACCGCTGGGATAATTTGTGGACGGAACTTCTTGAAATCGGCCATGATATCTTTTGGATTAATTGTTGGTTGCAATAAAACGCCCGCACCATAATGTAGTGTGGCAAGAATTTCAACCGCAAAACCAAATACGTGATACATTGGCAAGAATCCATACAAGAAATCACCAGGTCTTATCCATTCGGCCATAGATTCCAACGAACTTGCACATTCTGTCAGGTTAAAGTGTGTCAAAGGTACAACTTTTGGAACACCAGTTGAACCAGATGTAAATGACATTGTTGCAATATCCAAAGAACCAACATCAGCAGGTTTTAATTCAGAATCAATTTTGCCGTCTTTTTTGGTTATATCATAAAATTTAAATTTGCTTGTTTTATAAACAAATGATTTTTCGGCACATACCAAATGACATTTTGTTATTGATGTCATATTATCGTATTCAAATGGGGTTAGGTTTGTGTCCAGTAATAATACCGTTCCACCCAGATACCAAATTGCAAATAATGTAATTGGAAATTCTGGGATGTTATGAGATAAAATTCCGACAACATCACCTTTCTTTACGCCCGCTGCATTTAATGATGTGGCGCGCGCCTTGACCAATTCTATAAAGTTTTTGTATGTAACGCCTTCGCGGACCAGATATAAATTATCAGGCCATGTTTGTGCGCTGCGTTCTAGTAACTGATACATATTCATAGTATAAAATTCCTTGTTGTTTTTATATTGGACGATGGTTATTATACTAATGAAAACAAAGGAAATCAAATATGAAAATATTAACGATAAATATTAATTCTATTCGCGCGCACGTTGAAAGTTTTTTGGATATCCTGCGTAAAGGGGAATATGACACAATTATGGTTCAAGAAATTAAGGTGGAAAATGCGAACTTTCCACATATGTTATTTGATGAATTTGGATATAATATCAAGGTGTTTGGACAGAAGTCTTGGAATGGGGTTGCGGTCTTTTCAAAAGATTCAATAGAAGATGTTACAACAGGCTTGCCAACATATCCAGATACGCACGCTAGATTTTTAGAATGTGTTGTTGATGGACGGGTGCGTTTGATAAATGTATATATGCCAAATGGTGATACGGTTGATTCACCAAAGTTTCCGTATAAATTAGATTGGATGCGGGCGTTTACAGATTATATTGCGCAATATTTAGATTCGCCAGAACCCGTGGTAATTGGTGGGGATTTTAATGTTGCGATTGAAGATAGGGATATTTGGAAGCCTAAAAATTACGAAGGTATTGCAATTTCTGCGCCGGCGGCACGTGATATTATGAACAAATGGTTGGATGCAGGATGGGTTGATGCGTGGCGTATGTTGCACCCAGACGATGTTGATTATACTTGGTATGGTTATCGTGGACGTGATACGGTTGGAAACAGGCAAGGATTGCGTCTGGATTATTTTTTGTGTAATCGTACGGCGGCACAAATGATAAAAAATTGTGAAATAGATATTGAACCAAGGCTTGCAGAAAAACCAACGGATCATTGTGGTTTAATGCTGGAATTAAAATAAAAAAACGCCCCATTTTGGGGCGTTTTTTTATTTTGCTTGTTTCTGTTCGTATAGTTGTGTGAAATCCACAGGTTGCATTGTAAATGCAGGGAATCCAGATTCACTTGTTAAACGTGTGATTAAACTGCGTACTGTTGGGAATAATAATGTTGGAACATCAATCAACAATGTACGTTTCTTTGCTTCTTCGTCTTTTTCTTCTTCCATTTGGACCAAGCCAGAATATGTTGATTCAATTAAAAAGATGGTTTTGTCGCCATTTTCTAATTTTGAATGTGTTTTAATAATCAAGTCAACCATAAACAAGTTGTTTTCTGCGCCCTTGATTTGAATGTCGATATTGATTTCAAGTTTTGCCTGACCGTTGTCGTTTTTAAAGAACAATTCAGGTACGTTTGGGCTTTCGAAAGAAATGTCTTTCAAGAATTGTGAAATGATATTAAATTTTGCCATTTTAAATCTCCTTGCTTGTTTCTGGCGAATATAAAATCTAGACTTGCGTCCCGCTTTTATGATAATATAGCATTATAAAAGATTTTTACAAGTGGGGGGATTGATAAAAAATGAAGTTTTTTTCAAGTAATCGTTTTTTGAAACTGTCTGTGGCCCTGATAGGTGTGGTTGTATTGGCGGCGTGTGATTTGTCCACGCCAACGGTAAGTGGTGATAATTCCGTAATTCCATCTAATTTCAAGCGGGTTACTTATAATGATTTGCCGGGGTGGCGTGATGATGATGTGCGCTATGCGTTGCAATCTTTCCGTAATTCTTGCAAGGCCAAGATTCAATATACGGGACGCGTAATTCCAGATAGGGAATTGTTCGCAGAAAAATGTCGTATGTTGCCAAGTGCGTCTGCTGATGTTGCAACGGTGCGCGCGTGGTTTGAATCTAATTTTCAACCATATCAGATATATAATGAAAATGGTGGGGACAAGGGGACTTATACCGGATATTATTCGCCAATAATTCCTGCGTGTAGAACCAAAACCGCACAATGTAATGAACCGTTGATGGGTGTGCCAACAGATGGACGTACGTATAAAGGCGTTTCTAAAAAAGATATTGTCGAAAAGAAAATAGGGCGTGTTTTGTACTGGGCTAATATTGTTGATGTGCAAAATTTACAAATTCAGGGGTCTGGTAATTTAAGACTTGAAGATGGGACAGATGTAAAACTGAATTTTGCCGCCGTTAATGATATGCCATTTAAGTCTATTGGTGAAGAATTGCGAAATCGTGGAATTCGACCAAAGGGTGGTTTTTCGTCAGAAGCCGTATGGCAACATTTAAAGGCAAATCCATCGTTGGCCAAGGATGTGATTTACAAAAATCCGCGTTATGTTTATTTCTATGAATCAACACCGCCTGATGTAATTGGAAAGTTGGGAACACCATTGTCCAAGATACGTAGTGTTGCAATGGATGATGATTTATACACGTTGGGGTTGCCGGTGTATGTAAATACGAATTTGTCCGATGGGCGTGCGTTTCGTCGTTTGATGATTGCCCAGGACACAGGCAGCGCAATTCGTGGTTGGATTCGTGCGGATATCTTCTTTGGCAAGGGGGAAGAAGCATATAAATTTGCACAGGGACAACATGCCCAGGGACAGATGTTTATTTTAATGCCAAAAGAATATAATTATGTCAAACCAAGGTAAGAATTTTGATGAACGTATGAAGCGTCCCCTTACGATTGGTGGGGCGTTGGGGGGATTGATTAAAATATTTGGTGTTCGTGCGTCTGATGCGGATTTGGCCGCGCGTTGGGATAAAATTATGGGTGTGGATATCGCAACGATTGCGCGTTTAGCCGCAATAAAGAAAAACCGTGATAATACATTTAATGTTGTTATTCGCCCAACAAATCCTGCGTACACATTGCAATTGTCATATCAAAAACAGGAAATAATTAATCGCATAAATAAGTATTTTGGATATGATGCGGTTAGTAAAATAAGTTTTAGAAAATAGGGGCTTTTATGAGGTGGTTTTATTTTATTTTGTTTGTTACGATTGGCGTGGCGTTGGATTTTACGTATAATCCGTCTGACAATAATTGGATTCATTTGTTGTTATTTTGTACTTTAATTATTCTGTTTCGATTGTTGTCTGTTCGAACAGAAATTATAACAGTTAAGTCAAAAGGAACAAAGAAGAGGGGAATCTTTAAGATAAAACAAAATATAATTAGAACGACCGATGGGCGTGTGTTGTTAAATGTTGGCGATGATTTCTTGTTAAAGTTTTATCCAAAGAAGTTGCAGTCAAAAATGAAGATCGGGAAAACATATAAAATAAAAACATATAAATTTTGGTTTTCTAATGAATATAATATTTTGTCTGTACAGGAAGTAAAACCGTCTATACGCAGGAAAAGTAGGAAAAAATGAAAGTCGCAAAGCGGGTTTTAGGAATTGACCCCGGGTTATTACATACGGGGTGGGCGGTTGTTGATATGTGCGGTCAATCGCGTAAATATATTGCCAGTGGTGTAATTTTGCCAAAAGCAAAATTAGATATGTCTGAACGATTGATTACTATTTTTCGTGAATTAGATGAAATTTGTAAAACGTTTGAACCAGATGAATGCAGTATTGAAATTATATTCGTTAATAAAAATCCAAAAACTACTTTAATCTTGGGGCAGGCACGTGCCGCCGCAATTGTTGCGGTTGCCAATAACAATATTCCTGTATTTGAATATGAACCAAATGTTATAAAAAAAGCCCTGACTGGTGCGGGCCACGCAGACAAATCTGCAATTGATAAAATGGTGAAAATGTTGTTGCCGGTGGCGCAACCAAAAACCGCAGACGAAGCGGACGCAATCGCAATCGCGTTGGCGCATACAAATATGGCAAAGTATTCCGTTGTTAAATAGTTGGGGTTAATTTGTCTTGCGGTATTTTTTATGATATAATTATCCAATATGGGACAAGAGAGATATCTTTCGTATAATAAACGTGTAAGTGGTTTTTCGTTTGCGAATCTGGGGTTGTTCACAGGGTTTGCAGACGGTATTTATAATGCGGTTTATTCGTTGGTTTTGTTAAGTATTTTTCAATCGTCTGCGGTTGTGGGTGTTTATGTTGCTATTTATTCCGTGTTTTGTTTCTTTGTGGGGTTGTTTGCAAATGAAATATTTAGACAATTTTCCAAGGTGCGTGTTTTTTATTTCGCAATGCTAATGGTCGCAATATGCTATGCGATGATGAGTTTTTCTATATTACCACGTACGTTCATTATTCTTGATTATACAACGGGTATTGCGACGACTTTGATTACGGTATTGATTCCGTTATTTATGTCTGATTTTTCCAGAAATGTTGGTATGGCACGATTAAATTCGCGCTATCATTTGTGGGCAAATGTTGGGGCCCTTATTGCGCCAACGGTTGCGGTTTTAATTGCAAATCATTTTGGAAATCGTACTGCGTTTTTTGCGTCTGCGGTTATTTATTTGTTGGGATGGGGATTTTTTAAGTGGTTCAAAATAGTTCAGCCGCATATGGATATTAAACCGATTAATCCCCGTAGAACTTTTGTTTCGCTGTGGAAGAATACACGTGATTTTTTCAAGTTGCCTGGGATGATGCGTGCGTATATTGTTAATTTTGGGTATTATTCGTTGCGGGCGATGCGTGTTTTGTATGTGCCGATTTTGGTCATAGAAAATGGCTTTACCAAGGATACTTTGGGTTGGGTCTTGACGTTGGGGATTATCCCTTATTTGTTGTTAAGCGAATTTATGGGCACAATTGTGCGAAAATATGGTAAAACGATTTGGTTGGCCTTGGGCTTGGGGTCGTTTTCGTTGTTGGCTGCAAGTGCAATATTTACCACAGGGGTGCCGTTGTTGGTGATATTTGTTTTGTGGCAGATTTCTGGGGCATTGATGGAACCTGTACATGATTTATTGTTCTTTGATAATACAAAAAAATCACAACAGACAAAGTATTATGGGGTTTTCAGAACAAGTGCAAATTTACCAAATATAGTTGCGCCAATGATGGGGGCGGCGGTTATCGCTTTGTTTGGTACAACGGCGGCTGTGTGGACGGTTAGTGTCTTTATTGGTGCCTTTTCCTTGTTAGTTTTATTAACACGAAAGTGATACTTGCTTTTTAGTATATTTGTTTGTATGATTTTTCCATGAAATAAAGGGGAAAATTATGGCAAAAAAAGATGTTGCAAAAGATGCCGCAGTGGCTGGAAAAAATCCTGCGTTGGAATCTGCGTTGGCACAAATTCAAAAACAGTTTGGCAAAGAAGCCATTATGAAAATGGGCGATGGTTCGCAACAGAATATAGAGGCGATTTCATCCGGTTCGTTGGGGTTGGATATTGCGTTGGGAATTGGCGGTTATCCAAAGGGACGTATTGTTGAAATTTATGGTCCGGAAAGTTCTGGTAAAACAACGTTGGCATTGCATGCGGTTGCGGAATCACAAAAGAAAGGCGGTACATGTGCATATATCGATGCGGAAAATGCGCTGGACCCAAGTTATGCGAAAAAGTTGGGTGTTGATGTTGCAAACTTGATTATTTCACAACCGGATTCTGGGGAACAAGCATTGGAAATCGCAGATACTTTGATTAAATCTGGTGCGGTTGATGTTGTTGTTATCGATTCTGTGGCGGGGTTGGTGCCCAAGGCAGAATTAGAAGGTAATATTGGTGATTCTTTTGTTGGTACAACAGCAAGATTGATGAGTCAGTCTTTGAAAAAATTAGCAGGGTCTGTTTCGCGTTCGAATACGTTGCTTATATTCATTAATCAAATTCGTATGAAAATTGGTGTTATGTTTGGTAATCCTGAAACGACATCGGGCGGAAATGCATTGAAGTTCTATGCGTCTGTACGCCTTGATATCCGCCGTACAGGGCAAATTAAGGACAAGGAAAATATTATTGGTAATGAAACGCGTGTCAAGGTTGTAAAGAACAAGGTTGCGCCACCTTTCCGTACAGTCGATTTTAAGATTATGTATGGCGAAGGAATTTCAAGAATTAGTGAAATCTTGGATATGGGTGTAAAATACGATCTGATTGAAAAGGCAGGTAGTTTCTATTCCTATAATAGCGAACGTATGGGCCAGGGCGAGGCAAATGCCCGCGTGTGGTTAAAAGACCATCCAGAAGCGCAGCAGGAATTGTTGGATAAAATTATGGCACGTGCGTCTGGAATTGCCGAAGAAATGACAACGGGGCCAATTGATGATTCTGATGATGTTCTTGGGGCGGATGAAGAATAGGT
Source organism: Candidatus Enterousia sp. (assembly GCA_045651445.1). Taxonomy (GTDB): domain Bacteria; phylum Pseudomonadota; class Alphaproteobacteria; order Rs-D84; family Rs-D84; genus Enterousia. Next base: position 14,935 of record JAZRSI010000012.1, read on the forward strand.
AGGTGTAAAATATAGGATTTGATTTTTCCCAGTCAGATTTTGATTTGACTGAGAAATTTTGTCTGAAAGCGTATTTAACAAAGGGGGATGTTTATGAATTTAGGACGTACGTGGGCATTAACAAAAATTTTATTTCAATCGCATATTTTTAATTGGCCATGGCGGTCGCGTGAAAAAAGGCGCGATGTCAGAACAAATGTTTTATCGCGTGTGGCACCTGAATATTTTAAACGATATTTGCCGGCGGCAATGAAAGTTAAAGAAACCAAAGTTGTCAAAGATGATAAAAACGAAAAGATTTTTACAATTTGGCAACAAGGGGAAGAAAATGCACCCGAACTTGTGAAATCTTGTTTCCGTAGTATTCGCAAGCATTGCAAGCAAGAATTAATAGTTTTAGATGACAAGACAATTTTTGATTATATTACATTACCTGATGTTATTGTTGAAAAATATCGGGCGGGAAAAATTCGTCGTGCGCATTTTGCAGATATTTGTCGTGTGGAATTATTATATAAATATGGTGGTTTTTGGTTGGATTCAACAGACTTTGTTGTTGATAAAATTCCACAATGGATTGTTGATGAAGATTTCTTTATGTATTTAGTTGGCGATAAGGTTGGACAGAAATATATGTTCTGTCAAAATTGCTTTATTCGTGGACGCAAGGGTTCTTATTTATTGGGGGCGTGGCGTGCGATGATTCTTGATTACTGGATGCATGAAAACAAAAGTTTTGATTATTTTATGCATCAAATGTTATTTCAGACATTGGTTCAAAATGAACCAAGGGCAATGAAGTACTTTGAAAAAATGCCACATGTCGATCAATATCCGACACATACATTGTGGCATAATTATAAGTATCAACTGTTTAATCAGGAATTATTTGATGAATTAACATCGGGGGCGTTCTTTCAAAAGACGGCTTATAGTGATGCGCCACGGGCAGGGACTTTTTCAGAAGCGATTTGTAATATGAATAAATAAAAGGATTTTTAGATGCCTGTAATTTCAATTATTATCCCAGTGTATAATGTTGAAAAATATCTTCGCAGATGTTTGGATAGCGTTTTAAATCAGACTTTCCAAGATTGGCAAGCGATTTGTGTTAATGATGGTAGTCCAGATAATAGCGCGAAAATCTTGGAAGAATATGCAAAAAAAGATTCAAGGTTCGTTGTTGTTACCAAGGAAAACGGTGGTTTGTCAGATGCGCGTAACGCGGGGTTGCCACATGCGATGGGTGAATATATTATGTATTTAGATAGTGATGATTTTATTCATCCGCAAACAATGGAAATTGCGTACTATATGGCAAAACGTGATAATTCAGATATTGTGTCTTTTACATACGATAGAATTTATCGTCCACAATTGATGGTGCGTCATGTATTGGGATTGGATACAGATAATGTAATCCCAGGCAGAATAAACAAAAAATATAAATTAAATAAAATCAAAACGCGTGTAACAGATGATGTCTTTGAATACGCAACAGAACGTACGCATAACAAGTTTAATCCAAAACGTAGATGGCTGATAAAGCATTGTCAGGTTTGGAAAAATATGTATAAACGTGAATTAATTCAGGATATTCCTTTTATCAAGGGGATTTTATTCGAAGATTTCCCTTGGTGGAGTCAGGTTATGTTACGTAATCCACGTGTAACAATTGCGCCATTGCCATTGTATTTCTATATACCTAATTTTGGTGGAATTGTTTTAGGGGCCAAGCAATTGCGTATAATGCAGAGTTTGTGTATAGGGATTCGGACAGCCTTTTTGAAATATAAAGATGTCGCATCGGAATATCAGATGAAAATGTGGTCTAATAATTTTAAGTGGTATTTTATTAAGTGGGCTTTTCGCAAGATAAAATATATAAAATCAGATGCAGATTTGGCGACCGCGCGTGATATGTTTTTGGATTTAAAAAATATAGGGGCCTTGCAAGACGCGTCCGAAAAATGGCAGGTTGACTTACAAAAAAATATATTTGATTTTATAAAAGGGTAAATTATAAAAGGCACCATTTATGGTGCTTTTTATATTATTTTTCAAATTCTGACTTGTTGGGAAATCGTTCGTTCATGAATTTTGCGTTATCGCGCAAGATTATTTCGTCTGTGTCTTCGGAATCGTTTATGCAAAATGTGGGGGCGCCTAATAGGGCGGTTTTTGCCGCAGATGCGTCCGTACAACAAATTGGTGATTTGCGTATCCAATACATAAAAATCGTATTATAAATAAAATTTAATAGTTTGTGTCTGGAATGCTTTCTGGCGCGGGAATGAATAAAAACAGCCCGGTTGTTTATCAAATCATAAAGATTAAATAGCCAGCGTTGTAATTCATTGTTTGTTCGAAACTTGTTCCTGATTTGTGCGTCGATTTGGCCGGTTATCATTGGGTGATTTCGGCATGCCAACCAAGTGGATTTTAGATATGGGTCAATCCCATGCGCAGGACGGTATTTATATACGCGTTTGCCAAATGTTTTTTCAATACATTGGGCAGACATTATCAGGGTTTGTGTGTATTGGTCAACACAACCTATCCATTGGCCTATGTTACGTTTCCTGTCAGAGTGATGACTGTAAAGAATTCGTGCGCGCCCCTGGGAATCATAGAAAAAATTAGGCAATAGGGGGCGGTTGAAAAACATATCATCGTTCATCAGCAGAAAGTGTTCAGATAGTCCTGGGATATTAGGAATACACATTTCAATTGATACAGAATTAAATGTAGGTAATGCGTTTGATGGCATAATTTGTTCGTGTGGAATAATGGTTATCTTTGGGTGTTTGGTATTTAACCATTTTGGTATTTGACCAAATCCAGTTATTATATAAATATGGTTAACCCATGGGGCGTTTTCGGCAACACTGCGCAGAGAATATTTTAATTCACCATTGTCGCGCCAACGGGCCTCGGTTGTCGCGTCAGAATGAATAGGGCGTTCGTTCTTGATCTTTTTTAGCCATTTATTGCGTTCTGTGCGCCATTTTTTGTCTTGGTCGTCAACCCAAAGATATACTATGTCTATTTTTATTTCAGATGTCATATTTAAACCCCTGATTTTTTAAACCGAGAAGGTATTCGAATAACCCACTGAATGCCAAGCATCCCAGGTTTGTCCAGCGCATAAATGGGACGAAAAATCGTTTGTAAAATTCGTGCAATTTTTATCCGGACTTCACCATATGCCTTTTTATTTGTTACGGCATTTATTGTGCCATTGCCGCGTCGTCTTAGGTGGTTTATCCAATCGGGACCACGTTTAGAGGCTTTGTCCAGCAGCATATTCATATCGACCGCCCCAAAATGTAACAAGTACAGATTTTTATCAATATGAAAATTATGGCCGTGAATACTGTGAAAACCGCTGCCCCATTGGATTGGACGATTGATTACAACCGGTTTGGTGTATCTGGTTGATAGCAGGGCATAACCACGTTGTGATAGAAATGATTTTGTAAAATCAAGTGGCTTTTCGTGTTTTAAATTTTCCCCAATGTCAAGCCCCAGGCCTGATAGGCTGGTGTTGATTTCTTGTTCTGATAAGTATTGTGATAATGTTTTGTTTGTGTTTGGGTCCACAATTAAAAATTCATCGCAATCACATCCAATTACTATATCGTATTCGGCTAATAATTTTGTCGCCAGTTCGGATAATAGTTTTATTCTATGTTTGTCGCCCGCGGCACGTGTCATATCCGTATGTGGCAGTTTTGTTATGTGGCTATTGCCCGCGTTGTCGGGAATGTTTTGGTCCGTACCATCAAGGTATATATACAAGTTTTCAGCCCCAATTTCATTCCCATAATATTCAATCCAACGTGATAAGAAGAAGTCGTCATTTCGTGCCATTGTTATGGCGGCGATACGTTTAAGATTTTTGTTTGGTTGTGTTGTCATAATCCCTCGATAAATATTTTATGAAGTGCGTGTTTTATATTTCTATATATAATTTTTAATGGGTTTTTGGTCAGAAACCATTTGATATATCCCGTGCCGTATAAACGTTCGGCGGAATTTTTAATCGCATCACTGGCATCCATTGAAATATGATTTAATATGTACTTTATTTGTCCGCCTAATGCACCGTGATTTCGTGTAAATGCAACACGTTTAATAAATGGTAGGCCGCATTTATAAAGTTGTTTTACTTTGTTATAAATACCCCGTCCAGGCACAGTATACAGGCAGTCCCATGTATATCCGTGTTTAACAATTTTTTCGGATAAACCATGTTCGTATAGATGGGTTATTTCGCCTTTGTTTGCCAATTTTGTTACCTGTTGTATAAAATGGTCAAACCAATCAGATGAAAAAACGTCTTGGGTTAGTCCAACGAACCAAGATTGAATGTGCGGGTGTTCTTTGTGAGGATTCTTGACAAGGCCAAATGCGTCGTGTCCAGAATTTTCCATTGCGTGAAAGTATCTATCCATATCATATAGTGGGCCATAGACAGAATCGTTTACTAAATAAATATAATCGTATTTAGATGTGTCGATATTTGCCTTGGCCCATTGGTATGCACGTTTGTATGAACCAAAGTCATATTCGCCGTGGCGTATTCCGTCTGCATAAATAGTATAGGATTTTAATTTTTCTAATTCATTGGCGTTTGTATCGGAATCCATAAAAAAGACAATGTCGCCAAATTTTGATAGCGTTTTTATGTAATATATTAAAGACGAATCTATCACGCCCGATTTATCATAGGCCGCAAATAAAAATAGACGTTTTTTTATAGCAGTTTTAGGTTTCATAATATATAATTTACATGATTTATATTTGTTTTGCAACCAAGGACTTGTAATTATGACAGCAAAGATTTATGCATCCAATTCTTATAAAAAATATTTTAAAAAACATACAGTTGGCCAGGGTGTGGTGTCTGGGTTAAAAATTGATGTTGTGCCACGTGGTATTATTGCGGTTGATGCAAAAGATGGTGGATTTGGTGTTTTTAATGACGCGGGGGAATTTGTTAAGTCTTCGTTACAAATGCGCAAGAATAATGGACAGTTTATACCAAAGTTAGGGGAAAATATCCCTTATGTTGATGAAGATGTGTTATATTTTGGAAATGTTTATCCGGCATTTGGGCATTTCTTGTTGGAACATATGAATCGTGGTTTTGGATTGTTGCATGATGAATATAAAAATCACAAGGTTGTTTTAATAAATAACAAGCAGTTGGATGTTGTACCAGAATATATGTTTGAACTGATTATGTTGCTGGGGGTAAAGCGCGAAGATATTATTGTTTTGAGTAGCAGTATGCAATTTCGCAGTGTGGTTATTCCGCATCAGGGATTTAATATTCCAATTATGTCATCTGTTGAATTTGGTGAAACGTATGCTGCGATGGCGAAAAATGCACATGGGCCATCTTATGACAAGGTATATTTGTCGCGTGATAAAATGACACAGCGCAGAACATTTGGGGAAAGACAGATTCAAAAAATATTTGAAAAAAACGGATTCAAGATTGTTTATCCTGAAACCTTGTCCATAGAACAACAGGTTGCATCGGTAAAAAATTGTCGTGTTTTGGCAGGGTGCGCTGGGACTGCGATGCATTTGGCTTTGTTTATGCCGGCCGGCGGAACGGTTATTCAATTGAAAAGAAATTCCAAAGATGATTGTAGTGCGCCAACGCAATTTTTAATTAATAACACCAAGGATTTAAAGTCCGTATTCGTATCCCCATCTGTGGAGGAGGTGCCGACGTCGCACTTTACAAATGCGCCCCAGATTATAGGGATAAATAAATATATGAAACAATTCTTGGACGATTATGATTTTGAATATACTGATGCGGATATAGCACAGGATAAAGACGTGTTGGAAGAATATAGAAATGCGATGAAGGAATACAAAAAGACATCAGGTAGTGTTTTTGCAAACAAAATAAAGCACGCTTTGATAAAATATACCGCTTGTTTAATCCCAGGACGTGAAAGACGTGGACGTTATCGCGCGTATATGAAGTCTAGGTTTGTTGCTAAATAAAAAATGCCCATTTGGGCATTTTTTATTCTTCGATATGTTTCTTTAGTTTTTTGCGGGTATTACTGTCCAGTTCTTTTTTACGTAAACGAATTGTATCAGGGGTAATTTCTACCAATTCGTCGTCAAGAATATAGGACAATGCTTCTTCTAATGAAATACGACGTGGGGGCGCCAAGAACAATTTTTCGTCCGCGGTTACAGAACGCATATTGGTTAATTCTTTACCCTTGATAGGATTTACCTCTAAATCGTTTTCTTTGCTGTGTTCGCCGATAATCATACCCGAATAAACTTCGGTCTGTGGGTCAATAAACAGCGTCCCACGTGGTTGTAGGTTGAATAGCGCGTATGTTGCAGCACTGCCTTTTTCCATCGAAACCAGTACGCCTGGGCGATATTGTTGGATTGGACCACGGTACAAGTCGTATTTATCAAATACACGATTCATAATGCCTGTGCCACGTGTATCTGTGCGGAATTCTGATAGGTATCCAATCAGACCACGTGATGGTGCAGAAAACACAATGCGGGTTTTGCCGGCACCAGATGCTTTCATTTCAGTGATGGTTGCCTTGCGCTTGGTCATTTTTTCAATAACTACACCGCTAAATTCATCGTCAACGTCGATAACAACGTCTTCGATTGGTTCTAATTTTTCACCATTTTCGTTGGTTTGCATTACAACGCGTGGTCGGGATACAGATAATTCGAACCCTTCGCGACGCATTGTTTCAATCAGAATTCCCAACTGTAATTCACCGCGACCAGAAACTTCGAATGCTTCGTTGTTTTCGCTTTGTTCAACTTTTAATGCGATGTTTGTTTCTGCTTCTTTGAAAAGGCGTTCGCCAATCATACGGGATGTTAATTTTTTACCAGATTTACCCGCCAATGGCGAAGTGTTTACAAAAAATGTCATCGTCAGGGTTGGTGGGTGAATTGGCAACGCAGGAATTGGTTCTGATAGTTCGGGGGCGCAAAGTGTGTCGGATACAGTTGCCTTGGAAAATCCAGCAACAACGACAATGTCGCCGGCAGATGCAGTATCGCGTGATATTTTTTCAATGCCGCGATGTTCGATAATTTTTGTGATTTTTGCGTTTTCAATGAATTCGCCACGCATATTTATCGCCTTGACAGATTGACCAACACGAACGGTGCCGGATTCTATTTTTCCTGTTAAAATACGGCCAACATATGGGTCTGCCTCCAATGTGGTGGCCAGCATTGTAAATGGTGCATCCAACCGACAGCGTGCGCCATTGCAATCCGGTGCAGGTACGTGGTCAACAATTAATTGAAATAATGGTGTCAGGTCTTTGTGTTCGTCATTCAAATCACGTACCGCCCATCCGTCGCGTCCAACAGAATATAAATATGGGAAATCAAGTTGTGAATCTGTGGCGCCAAGTTTGTCAAATAAATCGAATGTTTCGCTTAATACTTCGTCTGGACGTGCATCAGAACGGTCAACCTTGTTAATGCAAACAATTGGACGCAGGCCCAGTTTTAATGCCTTGGATAATACGAATTTAGTTTGGGGCAGGGGACCTTCGGCACTATCGACCAATAATACAACGCCGTCCACCATGGATAAAATACGTTCTACTTCGCCACCAAAGTCTGCGTGTCCGGGTGTGTCAACAATGTTAATTTTGTATTCGCCCCATTGAATAGATGTTGGTTTTGCAGAAATTGTAATGCCACGTTCGCGTTCGATATCCCCACTGTCCATAACACGATCGTCAACGCGTTCGTTTTCGCGGAATGTGCCCGCTTGTTTTAACATATTGTCAACCAAGGTGGTTTTACCGTGGTCAACGTGTGCAATAATTGCTATGTTGCGAATTTTCATATTTTTTCCCATTTTTTTGTTTAATCGGATATAGGGTATAACGAAAAGATAGGATTTTCAACTTTTTTGTGAAGCAATGGTTGACTTTTGATTTTGTTTGTCTATATTTTAGTGCACAGAATAAAATAAAGGAAAAAATAAAATGCAAGAAAAAAAGAATATGGGCGCTTATGGTGGTTACGATATGGGAGTTTACGAGGAAGTTAAGACGGCGTTTGCTAATTTTGAGTTTTTAGCAAGAACAAATGTTCAGAAACAGGAAAGAATTATGAGCAAGTCTGATAAGGGTAAAGCAAATGCGGCTTTGGCTTTCTTAGGGCAACTTGCGGAAAATCCAGCAATGCATTTTTCACGCGCAGCAACAGAAGATGCTTGGAATAAGCGTGTTAAGGAATATGCGGCAAAACATAATATTCCAGACCAAAATCTGGGGGTTGTTTATATGTTGGCGCAGGGACCAAAGGAAATTGCGTTGGAAAAAGCACAGAAATCTTTCCATAACAATCATTCGTTATTTTCATTGTTTTATAGTTTTTGTAAAGCTGTTCAAGATTGGGAATATTTCCGCACATCAAAGGATGTTAATGCAGTATTTGGGTATAAAAATGCATTGAAAGAAATCAGTATTATAAAAAAGACTGCTGTGTCAATGGTTGAATTGCAAAAAACCAATCCGATGTTTCGTCCGATTAAAAAGGTGGTTCAGTCGTTTCAAAAAGAAAAATAAAAAAATGCCCAGTTGGGCATTTTTTATTAGTGTTTCCCGCTGATTTTTGTACGGCCACCCATCAGGGGTTTGTAATCCCCTTCGCTGGCGAAGGGGTGCCCATAAGGGCGGGGTAGTGGTTTATAATAAATGTTTCGATTGAGGTTATAACATTATCCATTCGTGTTTTCACGTCTAAATCGTCAATGTGTAAAATTTTTAATCCCAGTGATTGTAAATATTTATCACGGTTCATATCATAAATATATTTATTATCATGAGAAGAACCGTCAATTTCTATTACCAATTTTAGTTTAGCGCAATAAAAGTCAACGATGTAGTTTCCGATAATTTTTTGTCTGTCAAAATCTAGGCCGTTGACGTGTTTTTGTTTAAGATGATTCCATAACAAGACTTCTGACAGGGTAGAGTTCTTTCGTAATTTTAGTGCGTTTGTTTTTAAAGATGTATTTGCAGGTAATTTCATTGGTTGTTATATACCACTACCCCGTCGCATTCGCGCCACCCCTTCGCTTAGCGAAGGGGATTATGTTTCCCGCCGATTTTTGTACGGCCACCCATCAGGGGTTGTAATTTCTTTGGTATGTTTACAGAACCGTCAGGGTTTTGATGATTTTCAATTACAGGTACAAGTGCGCGTGGCAGGGCGATGCCCGTATTATTCAATGTTGCGCAGAATTGCATATTACCATTTTTGTCGCGGTAACGGGTGTTCGTGCGACGGGCTTGGAATTGGCCAATCGATGAACAAGAACCAAGTTCACGGTATGTGCTTTCACTTGGGAACCAAGCTTCGACGTCATTCATTTTTACCTTGGTAAATCCCATGTCGCCAGTGCATGCGGCAATAACACGATATGGTAATTCCAAATCTTCCATAACTTCACACAGGTTGTTTAACAAATATTCGTGTATTTCATCAGATTGTTCAGGCGTACAATATATGTATTGTTCAACCTTGTTAAATTGATGTATGCGCACGATTCCGCGAGTGTCGCGACCGGCGGCACCGGCTTCTTTGCGGAAACATGGTGAGAAGCCCGCGTATTTTATTGGTAAATCTTTTTCGTTTAACACTTCGTCGCTATGCAGGGAATTTAGGATAATTTCGGCAGTTCCCGCCAGGCAACGGTCTGTGTCGGTCAGCATAAATACATCGTTATTCATTACAGATTGATCTGTGCCCATAAAATGACCCGCGTCAAATATTGTTTGTGGTTTTGTAATCGCAGGACAATTTACAAATGTAAATCCCTTGGATATTAGTTTTTGTAATACATACGTTTGTATTGCCAGTTCTAGTTCAGCGGCTTCGCCAAATAGTGCATATGTACGTGTGCCACAAATTGATGCAATTTTTTCAGGCCTATACCAACCGTTCATTTCCAATAATTCCCATTGTGGACGCGGTGTAAAGTCAAATTCGCGTGGGGTGCCAATGCGACGAACTTCGACGTTTTCTGTGTCGTCTTTGCCGATAGGTGCCGTGTCCGATGGGATTTGTGGAACGCGATGTAATAGGTCGTTTAGTTCTGCTTCTTTGGATGCAAGTTCCGCCATATCGTTCGCAATTTCTGCATTAATTTCTTTGGATTTTGCAATTAATGGTGCCTTGTCTGTTGCAGTTGGGATTTCGCGTGTGATTTTATTTTTCTCTGCGGTTTTGCTTTGTGTGATTGTTTTTAATTCGCGTACACGTGTATCTAGTGCCAAAATTTGGTCTGTGAAGTCTTCAAAGCCTTTTAATTGGCATGCCTTTTTTACCATATCTGGATTTTCGCGAATAAATTTTATATCCAACATTTTTTGTTCCTTTTATTATCTATTGGGATATAGGTTATAATGATTTGTTTCGTTTGTAAAGAATGTGCGTGATAAATTATTCCCCCAACGGGGATGAAGAACGACTAAAAAATACAAAATTCAATTTCATATCGTGTTTAATTATAAAATAAATTTAATTAATATGCAATCGTTTAGTTGTGATTATTTTGGTTGTGTATTTGCGCTTTTGTGTGCTATGCTGTGCGCAGAAACAACAAGGAAAGGTTTACTATTATGTATGATGTTATTATCTTGGGTTCTGGTCCTGCGGGTTTGACGGCTGCGTTATATACGGCGCGTGCAAATAAAAAGACGCTTGTGTTGGGGGGTGAACGATTGGGTGGACAGACGGCCGGAATTGCGGTTTTGGAAAATTATCCAGGTTGGGCCGGTAGTGGATTAGAGTTGGCACAGTTTATGAAAAATCAATGCGAAACCTTTGGGGCGACTGTGAATTTTGAAAGCGCAAAATGTGTTGAAAAAAATCCAGAAAATAATTTTGTTGTCAAGACAGAATCAGGAAAGGAATTTGTGGGGCGTACTATTATTGTTGCCACAGGGGCAAGTCCACGAAAACTTGAAGTCGAAGGGGCGCGCGAATTGATGGGGCGTGGTGTGTCGTATTGCGCAACGTGCGATGGATTCTTTTATTCGGGCAGAACGGTAATTGTTTTAGGTGGCGGCAATAGTGCACTTAATGATGCCTTATATTTGGCGGATTTGGCAAAAACTGTAAAAATTGTTTATCGTAAATCTGCCTTTACACGCGCCGAAGCAGTCTTGCGTGAACGTGTTGCAGAACGTGATAATATCGAATGTTTATTTAATACAGACTTGGTAAAAATTGAACCCAAGCCAGATTCGCAAGATGGCGAATTAATCGTTACAACCACCACAGGCGAACAAATTGTTGTAGATGGTATTTTTGTTGCCATTGGGCACGAAGCCAACACAGACTATCTCTGTGAAGATATTAAACGTGATTCACTTGGGCGTCTTTCCCCAGACGCCTTGCCAGACGGTATGTTTGTTGCCGGTGATGTTTATAGCGGTTTAAAAATGCAGATTGCAACGGCTGTCGGGACAGGGTGTAGCGCAGGTATGGACGCGATAGCCTACTTAAATAAATTATAATAAATTATCTACGCGAGAAAACCGGGGGCTCATGTAACTTCTGTACACTACGCCCCCGGTTTTTTGCGTATCTAAATCATTCTAATTTATTTAAGTTCCACTGCAAGGAGTAAGGGGGAAACTGGAAACTCATGTAGCGTTTGTACACTACGTTTCCGTCCCCGCTTTTATCTAAATCATATATTTTATTATTTTTTCCCGAAGTGTTTTTTTAGGATATCGTATGCGGTTGATATGCGCGCAAATTCGGTGGCGGCATTCTTTTTATCTATTGCGGTGTCTGGGTGATATTTCTTTGCCAGTGCGCGATATTTTATACCGACTTCGCGCCATGTGGCAGAAATGCTTAAATCGAATACTTTCAATGCACTAACAACGTTTGTTGGTAATTTACTTTTAGTTGGGATTTTATCGAATTTGCTGCGGCCCGTGATAAAATCATTTATAAATTTTTCATAATTTTTTGCGTCTTCTTTTGCAGTGTCTTTGTCTTTTAGTGATTGGCCAAATGTCTGGCGTTCCCAATCTGCTTCGATTTCTTCGGGGGTCATATTGGCATAGAAGTTCCAGTTTTTGTTATATTCGGCGGCGTGTTCTTGACAGAAAAACCAATAATCTTTTAAGTCGCGTGATTTTGGGGCGCGGCATGTGCCCGCCTTGGTGCAGCCTGGTTTATCACATTTTTTTATCATTATTTTTGTCCTTCGTTTTCGTATGCCAATGGGTGATGTTTAGTAACGGTTTCTTTTAATTGTTCTGGCATAACGTGTGTATAAATTTGGGTGGTAGAAATGTCTTCGTGTCCCAGCATAGTTTGTATGGCGCGTAGGTTTGCGCCGCCCGCCAATAGGTGTGATGCAAACGAATGGCGCAAGACGTGGGGGCTGACCCTGTTTGGTGATATGCCAGATAATACCGCGCATTTCTTTAATATTTTAAAGAAACCGTCGCGGGTTATGTGGCCGCTTTTCCCGTTTGATGGAAATACGTATTTTGAATCGATGTCGCCACGTATGGATAGCCATTTGTTTAGTGCGTCAATTGCAGTATCGTGCATTGGAACAAGGCGTTCTTTGGCCCCCTTGCCATGGATAAGTAATTTATCACCCAATACGCCCGTTATTGGTAATTCGCATAATTCGGATACGCGCAATCCCGATGCATATAGTAATTCTATCATTGCGCGCAGGCGTATAGATGTGCGTATGTCGCCGGCGCTGGATATTAATAATTCAATTTCTTCAATCGTTAAAAATTTTGGTAATGCGCGATTGGTTTTGGGTAATTCAAGATTTTTTGTTGGGTTTGTTGTTATAATTTTTTCCAACATTAAAAATTTATAAAACCCCCGCAAGGCAGATGCCTTGCGTGCAATAGAAGATGCTTTGTCGGGCAGGGAAGATAGATAATTTTGTATGTCTTGTTCTGATGCGGTCATTAATCCGCCTTGGATTGCATCGTTAGCAAGACGCAGGTCGGATTCATAACTGGCCAATGTTTTTTCACTGCGTCCACGTTCTGCGGCAAGGGCTTCTAAAAAAATATCTATATAATTCATGGATATACCACAATTTCTGTCAGGTGTTGCGTTGCCGGAAATGATATTATCATCAGGCAAATTAATGCCATAATTAAAATCCATATTAATATGCGGATAAGTTTTAAGTTACTTTTTCGTTTTATTGGCATACTCTAATCCCGTTCTTGTGTTAGATTGTGTCAAAACTGGTTATAAATATTCCGGCACCTGCAATGATAATAAGTGGCGGCGCAATAATTGATAGCATCGGTGGTAACGCGCCAGTCGCCCCAAGTGCGTTGAACATATTTATAAGGAAGTACACCGCAAAGCAGGTTATAATCCCAAGACTAAATTTTATGCCAAAACTATAATTTCTGCGTTGTTTGGTCTGGGAAAATGCAACCCCAAGTATCGCCATAGAAATCATTGTTAATGGCAAGAATAATAATGTCCATAGTTGTACCAAATGACCACGAACCGGGGCGCCAATTTCTTGCATTCTATGAATAAAATCGGGCAGTTGCCAGAAAGATATCTGATCTGGTTGTAGGTATCTATCCAGTACGGTTTGTGGTGTTAAAAGTGTTTTTATTGACCATTGACTTGTGCTGGTTGTGCCATCCGAATGCCAAATCGTAGCAGTTTGTGTGGATAATCCTTCGTCAGATAGGGTTACCGTATCAGATTCTATGCGTTGTGTTAGTTTAAATGTGGAATCTTGGGTGTATATGGTTGTGTCTTCGAAAATTAGATTGTTATCAGATTTGTGCATTTTTTTTGCGTTCATCGTAATATAGCCGTTGTCCGATGATTCGCGTAACCAGATTTGACCATCGATTAATTTCAAGTTGTTTGATGTTATGTTCTGGGAACTGATGCCAACAGAATATGGGTTTATCACAGTTGTTGCAAATGCACCAATTAAAAATGCGCCGACTAAAAATGGGCGTGCCGCCTGAAACGGTGAAAGCCCCGCACTGGATATAATAATACTTTCGGTTGATTTTGTAAGATTGTATGATGTAAGCAGGGTGCCCATAAATACCGCCATTGGTAAAAACATTGGTACGTATTCCAATAGGCGAATCCATGATTCGTATAATGCGGCAAGTGCCGTTGGGTTTGACGGCAGTCGTTCAACAAATGTAACCGCAAAAATAATCCCGCATACAACAAGCATGACAAGACCAACGCCTGAAAAAAATCGGCGTAATAAAAATTTAGTTAAGATATTTAGCCTAAACATTGTCTATTTACTATACCTTGTAAATTTGATAATTGCAAAATTAAAATGAATGCTTATAATTTCCAAGAATATAAAATAGGATTGTAAAATGGAAAAGAAACCAATATCACGTGTAGGGTTTGATAAGTTGTTAAAAGAACTAAAAGATTTAAAGGAAGTTCAAAGACCTGAGATATTAAAAACAGTTCAATGGGCGCGTTCTTT
>JAZRSI010000013.1:0-5246 GCA_045651445.1 Candidatus Enterousia sp.
CAGGCCATTAAAGCAAGTCCGATTCAAGAATATCGTCAAAGCCGCACGGCGAACAAAACCGGTACGATAGACATTCGCATCAATGTCTTTGTCGAATTCATTATATTCATCACGACGTGCGTAATAGTATTCTTTTTGATTCTCGGTTAACCGATATTCTGTCTGCAATTTAGTCAGTTCGACAATCAATTCTTCAACATTATGCTTGATAACATTGTACAGAATAACCAATTCAGGATTGATATCGAACAAATACGCTTCTTGGATTTGGTATTTATTATAGATGTCAAAGAACACGGCACCACCACCAACAAACGGTTCAATATAGCGTTTGATGCCACCCATTTTCAGTTTTAATGGCAATTTAGGTTCGATTTGGTCCAATAACTGACCCTTGCCACCAGCCCATTTCAAGACAGGTTTGCAATCAACATAATCCGACAATCTGGCGGGTATAGCAATCACGTATTCCTTTCCTTTGATTTGATAATAGAAAATATCACCGCCTGAATCCAGTATATTTTTGCTTTGCGAGATATCAGGCGTTAAAATGCCTGGCTAGTATATTGTCCAGCTGGGCCCGGATTTCGGAAAAGTCCTTGGACAGGTCCAAATTTGATACGCTTATTTGATTACCGCTCATTTGATAAGTATCGTTTGGGGCTATTTGTTCGTCAGTCTTTGCATAAAGCAACATCCCTGATACCTTGTGGGGAGTTTTATTTCGCAATAATTCCGCTTCCTTATTTTTTACATAAGTAAATATTTGGTATAAGTTGCCAGAATGTAATGTTAATTTGTCAGAGTGATTATTGTTTGATAAAGCCCTGCGATAATATTTTGCATCAATAATCAATACGTCTTGTTTGTTTTTGTCTTTTTTTGTCAGTGTAATGTCTGTCTGCATAATCGGCAGCAGGTTTCTGTTGTCATCATCTAGAACCCATGGAATTTGCAGCGCTTCCGATTTGATAATATTACTGTGTTCCTGTCTGTAATATTCTAATATGAACTTTTCATACAAACGGCACATGCTTTGTTCGTCAATGAACGTAGCTAATTTTGAATGCCCTGTATCTGTTGTTTGCAACAGCCCCCGTGCCAATAAATTACATATATTTATCAAGATTCTGTAATTTTGATTGTTCCTATGAAATGTTATCGAACCCCATTTAACGTTTTTTAAGTCAATGTCATCAACATTTGATAAAAATAACAAGGATTGTTTCAGACGTGATTTGTGCCTGTCGTTAACATTGTCGTTACGCAACAATAATGATGCGGCCGACTTAACAACCTGATTATAGATATTATTTTCTGATAATTCATCAAATTCGCAGTTTACCTGTTGGCGTTTCAAGATTTTATTACGAATAGTTTCTTGAATATTTATCTTCCCGCGAATGGTTGTTAAATCATCTGTTTTATGGATATATTCTTTGTATAACCCACGTTTTAGCTGGTGTGTAACCCCTTGGGCCAAAATAGCGGCAAACAAGTCATGTATATTGTCAAAATCTTCGGAGTCCATATCTGCATACCCAGTATGCTTTATAAATTCAAAAGCATAACTGAGCATGTAATAAATATTTTTGATACGGATTCCCTTGTCGATTATCATTTAATAAGCTCTTCCAGGGTAGCAATATGTTGTTTTTGCTCAGATTCATTATCAAACCAGTATTCCTCAATTAATGGGATTAAATCGTATTTAACAATAGATTTGATGCTAGATTCCGGATTGCACAAATAACTATGGCCAATACAGAATCCTTGTCCCAATGCAGAATCATTTGCAATCTTTTCGTTTAATTCAATGATTTTCTTGGCTAAGTCATTGAAGATAGGGTTCTTCTTCAGATACTTCTTAAAGCCTGCTGTTTCAAATCCTGGTTCCATCTTAACAAAGCTGAATCTGCGTCTCAGTGCGTAATCTATCATTGCCAAACTGCGGTCTGCAGTATTCATCATACCAATAATATACAGGTTTTTTGGCACAATAAATGTATCTTTTGCATAAGCCAATTGAACAGGTTTACCACGATAATCTGATTCAATCATCATCAGTAATTCGCCGAAAATTTTACTCATATTCCCACGATTGATTTCATCAATTACAAAGAAATAGTCATTGTCTGGATCGTTGAGTGCTTTGATACAGAATTCAAAAAATATGCCACGTTTCAATTCAAAACCATCCCCGGCCGGTTTATAGCCAATAACGAAATCTTCATATGAATAGTTTTGATGGAATTGTATGAATTTTACACGTGACTCATCTTTTTTGCCTATCAAAGAATACGCAAGCCGTTCTGCGGCGAATGTTTTCCCAACCCCAGGTGCCCCCTGTAAAATAATATTTTTCTTTACTTTTAACAGTTCTGCGATTTCGTCATATTTTGCTTCTGTCATAAAAACTTCGTTCAAGAAGTCTTGTTTTGTATATTTGGTCAAAGCAACCGCCGCATTCAATAAATTTGGTTTTGCGTTGGCTTCATCTATCAAATCCATAATGATGTTATATTCTTCGGCCGTGACCTTAAACAAACTGCCATGTAAACTTCTAAAAAATTCCAGATTTGCCAATTCTGGCATTGATTTTAGGTCTTGGTATTCTATTGGTATTTCCAGATCTTTTATCTTGGAAAAATACAGGTTGTCTTTATCTTTTCTTGTAACTTTACATAACGCCATAATCTTTTTGTTTGGGCTTGCTTCATATCCAATTACGATATCGCCGGCCTGGGCGTCACGGAAATTCTGCGGAATACGTCTTGGGTTTCCGTTTTCGTTCAACAGAGTATAAAACTGTTCTGCCCCAACTGTAATGTTTGAAAAGTTCCAGATTTTTGGATTTGCACTTAACCACCAGTAGTTTATTTGACTTGATGGATTGTTTGTTTTTGCCATAGGCTCTCCTGTATCCTTTTTGCGTGAAACAAAGAAACAAAAATCGACAGTTGTTACCTTTAGTTTCCTATCCTTATAATGATTTGCTTCGATATGTTTTTGTACTAATTCGGCCAGTTCTGTATCTTGCTTAATTGTTTTACTAACCTCGTTATACAGTGCAAAACAAGATGTTACATTATCTTGTTGTCCCTTTTTTACATCGTATTGGGCATCCAATGCCTGCACAACACCCTTATATTCGCTGAATTTATATATGTAATATTTATCCGGATTGTGTAACCACAGATATGTGCTGATTGTATTTTCTGTTTGATAATGGTTTGCAAAATTGTTGTTTTGCTTGTGTTTTTCTAACAATTTATCAGATGTCTTCTTAAAAACCTCTATACGCTGTGTCAGTTCAAGTGATTCATCAAACAGATTTCTGAACATTTTGCGAACCTGTTCAGGATTTTTTTCGGCGAACAACAGTATCATTTTGGCGGGAAAGAACCCGGCACTTGCCAACAAATTTCCGGTTTTGCTCAGACTGGCCTTCAACATTTCATAAAAGTTTTTTGCATCTATATTCCAATTATCTTGAAAAGTCTTGATTGCAACCCATTTATAATTTTCATTTTTCCAACGTGCTGAAAAATCAGCTTTGTATTCCGATAATAATGTGGCCAGTTTATCTTTGTTCAGCATAATCCCTTCCTATGGTAATAATTTTATATCTATTATATACCATAAACTCATTATTGATAAGGACTTTTTTCCAACTTCAATAACTTATTTGTATCGATATGTCTGCCACAGGGTTTCAAACCGTTTGGTGTATTCTTGCGCTGGGTGGGTCATGAAGATGCAGTTTTCCACCTTAATAGAAATTTTATGTAAAACTGCAGAAAATTTCTATTATGACAGAAATTTGTTCCTTTTCGTGTAAAATCGTGTAAAATCGTGTAAAAACACGGCAACGGCCGCACAACGTTTTATACCAAGGCCTAAGGAAACAAATGAAAGTTACTGCTGGGATTTTTAGAAATGGGGACCGGGTTCTGCTGATGCGACGTGGGGCAGACCAGCCATTGGCGGGCGAATGGGAATACCCCGGCGGTAAGTTTGAAGACGGCGAAGACGGTCCAACGTGCCTACACAGGGAACTAGCCGAAGAATTGGGGATAGATGCACAAATCGGCGACCTGATTACAATTGCAAAACACAAAACGGATTCAGGCAAGGATATCGAACTGCACGCATACGAGATTTTGGGGTATACCGGCGAAATCCAACTGCACGTCCACGACGACATGCACTGGGTGCCGGTTATAGACCTGCCATCCCACCCACAATTACCGGCAGATTTAATCGTGTCACAGGCATTATATTCCGTTGGAAAATATTGATATTTCTGAAAAAGCGGTTTAGAATATCGCAAAGGGTGCATCTTATGAAAGAAATTGAAATCTTGGTTCAGGTTTTCGCAGACGAAGCAGATGTTCTGCGTAAATTATCTGAATTTGAATTCCTGGGCGATAAACGTACGGTGGATACATACTATTACGACCCATTGCGCCCAGATTTACAACCCGACAGCAATGGCCGCTTGTATGCATGCTGTCGCACACGTGCAAAAGACGGCACAAATTATATCACGTACAAGTACGACCATTTTGACGGTGACACATGGTTGTATTCTGATGAATCCGAAACAACCGTTGCTGATATGTCAACTTTGTGCGATATTATGAATGCGCTGGGGTTGCGTGAATTGATACGGATTGACAACCTGAAACGCACATACCGTGCGGGCGATTATACAATTGAATTTGAAACTGTGGCAGATCTGGGGCTGTTTTTAGAGGTGGAATATTGCACCGCCGATGATGTGGATGTGGTGCAAGTGAAATCTCAGATTCAATCATTCATAGACGGATTGGGTTTTGCAGTGTCGCCAGAATTAAATGCTGGCAAACCAGAATTAATGTTGCGCAAGAAACAACAGGACGCAGAATAATTGTGAAAATATTTAACAAGATAAACCCACCCAATCGGGCGGTTTTTTTATCCATACAATCCTTTTTGACATCTGTTGAATTCGGTTTATACTGATTCACGGAATGGCGGAAAGGTTTTATCTTTGCATTGATTTAAAGAGTTTCTTTGCCTCGGTCGAAGCGGTTGACCGTGGGCTGGACCCGTTTACAACAAACCTGGTGGTGGCGGACCCGTCACGGGGGCGGGGGTCGGTCTGTCTGGCGATAACGCCGGCGATGAAGGCGCTGGGGATTCGCAACCGATGTCGGGTCTTTGAAATCCCCAAAAACGTTGAATACATCACCGCCATGCCC
>JAZRSI010000014.1:0-11735 GCA_045651445.1 Candidatus Enterousia sp.
GGTGCAATGGACAGTAATGTTCATAGTGGGCGCCCTATTCTATGTTTAGGAATAGAATCTTCGTGCGACGAAACGTCGGCCGCGATTGTTGATTCTGATAGAAATGTTTTATCGCATATAATTTATTCGCAAATCCCAGAACATCAAAAATTTGGCGGGGTTGTGCCAGAACTGGCGGCACGCGCACATATATTGGCAATCGAAGATGTTGTTAAAGGCGCGCTTGAAAACGCTAATAAAAAAATAGAAGATATAGATGTTATT
Organism: Candidatus Enterousia sp.; assembly: GCA_045651445.1. Lineage (GTDB taxonomy): Bacteria > Pseudomonadota > Alphaproteobacteria > Rs-D84 > Rs-D84 > Enterousia. Next base: position 265 of record JAZRSI010000014.1, read on the forward strand.
GCCGCAACTGCGGGCCCAGGCTTAATTGGCGGGGTTTTAGTTGGTTGGATGGCGGCAACTGGTATCGCACAGGCAACACAAAAACCGCTGGTGGCGGTTAATCATCTTGAAGGACACGCGTTGGTTCCGCGTCTATGTGCAACATTGGCCGATGGTTCCGCAAATGCAAATGTTCGCGTAGAATTTCCTTATTTATTAATGTTGGCATCCGGTGGGCATTGTCAGATTTTATTGGTACGCGGTGTTGGAAATTACGAATTGATTGGTCAAACGTTGGACGATAGCGCCGGTGAAGCATACGACAAAGTTGCAAAAATGTTGGGATTGGGATATCCCGGCGGACCCGTTGTTGATGCACGTGCACAACAAGGAAATCCACGCGCGTTTAAATTCCCACGTCCGTTGTGCGATAAACCAAATTGTGATTTTTCGTTTAGTGGTATAAAAACCGCCGCAAGGACATTCTTGGACAAGGTAAGCGCACCCTATGGCGATGAATTTATAAATGATTTCTGTGCGTCTTTTCAGGCGGCAGTTGTTGATTGTATTATTAACAGATTATCAAACGCCTTGAAAGATACGCGCGTTCGTAATGTTATGCCAAAAACGTTGGTTGTTGCGGGGGGGGTTGCGAAAAATTCTGCCATTCGTGCGGCAATGGAAAAATTAGCAAAAGAAAATAAAATGATTTTTGCAGCGCCACCGATGAATTTGTGTACCGACAATGGTGCAATGATTGCGTGGGCGGGGCTGGAAAACTATGCCGTTGGCAAAGTTGTTGATGCCCCAATTGCGCCACGCCCACGCTGGCCATTGACAGAATTATAAAATTTTATTTTTTAATACTGCTATCGTTTAATAATTTCTGGGTTCTTTTTATAGCATCAATTACGTCTTGTGCTTCGATTATTCTGTAATGTTTATCCAGTTCGGCAATTTGGGATTTTAATATCCCCAGGCGTATATTGAATAATTTTTTATCGGCATTTATTACTTCGGTGCCAGACCATTTTATGTTTTGCAAAATGTTGCGCATTTTTTCAACCGTAGGATTGGTTTGCGTGTTGACAGATTGTTTCCTTGGAAGTGCCGTATAAAGTTTTTCCAACCTATCAATGTCAACCCATAATAATCGCGCGATATCACGATGGAACATATCGCGTGCGTTTTCATAACGGGCGTCTGCAAAGTCAATAAATGAAAGCGTCTTTGTTTGTGGGTCGTAAAATATATTGTGTTCGTTCATATCGCCCTGACAGAAAACGACACTGGCGTCGGTTGGTGAATGGTCATTAAACCATTGTTGGGCCTCCTTTAATATATTTATTTCTTTTTTAGTTAAATGTTTTTCCAGTTTTTTTAAAATTCGTGCAAATGGCAAGTCGCCCTGATGTTCGGGTATGTCAAAAACATCGCGCTGCGTCAAGACCGGTTTTGACTGATTAATATCATTTAAAAAATGCGCCAAGCCAAGATAGATAATATTTTTGTCTTCTTCGGACAGTGTCGCAAAATATTTTTCTGTGATGGGTTTCCCTAATACACGCTGTTCAACGGCAAATAATTCCTGTTCGGAAATTTCCAGCATTCTTGGAATGAAGTAATATTTTCCGCTATTTTTCTGTAATGAATCTTGAACCCTTTGTGCAATGTGCTGTTTTTCCAACCAAACTTTTCCTGAAAAAGAGTTCGCTTTTATAACAGGACGTTTGAATACAAGACCATCTGCCGCGACAACCAAGGTTTCACGTGGAGTGTTTGTATTTAGTTGTTGCAATTTATCTAAATTACTCATAATATAACTCCGTTAAATACAACCATTATAATTTGAATTCTAACATAAAAAAATGCAAAAGCCACAACCATTTGTAAAAGATGATTTGATTTTCAGTGTAACCGATGCGTCTGCACTGTTGAAGAATGTTGTTGAAACCGCTTTCCCGCGCATAAAAATCCGTGGGGAATTATCGCAAATAACACGCGCAACATCGGGTCATATTTATATGACTATCAAAGATTCTGGGGCGGCAATATCGGTCATTGTGTGGCGCGGAACCCCTGTTCCTTTCAAGTTGGAAGATGGGTTAGAGGTTATTATTACCGGAAAATTTACAACTTATCCCGCACGCAGTAATTACCAGATTGTCGCCAGTGAAATTGAAATGGCAGGTGTTGGGGCTATCCTTAAAATGCTAGAAGAAAGAAAGCAGAAATTAGCCGCCGAAGGATTGTTTGACGAAAGCAGAAAAAAGCCCCTGCCCCGATTACCACAGGTTATAGGCGTTGTTACCAGTCCAACAGGGGCGGCATTCCAAGATATTCAAAATCGTCTGCGCGAAAGATTTCCCGTGCGTGTATTATTGTATCCGGCAACCGTTCAGGGAACAACCGCCGCAGCCGAAGTTGCCGCAGGGATAGAATACTTTAATCGTATGCGCAATGTTGATGTTATTATCGTTGCGCGCGGTGGTGGGTCGTTGGAAGATTTGCTGCCCTTTTCCGAAGAAATTGTTGTTCGGGCCGCCGCCGCAAGTCAGATTCCTTTGATATCTGGGGTTGGACACGAACCTGACTGGATGCTGATTGACTTTGCGGCGGATTTTCGCGCCCCAACACCAACTGGTGCCGCCGAAGCCGTTGTGCCGACTAAATTGGCGTTACACCAAGAATTAGATAATATGTGGATTCGTTTGTCTGGGAATTTTACAACACGCCTAATTAACGCAAAACAACGTATGGAATCAATAAATATAAAAAGTCCAAAGCAATTCGTTATGGAACAAGCGCAACGTTTAGATGACTTGGGACGGACGTTGAATTTGATTATAAATAACAAAATTGTAACCGCACACCAGAAAATGGAAATAGTATCTGCGTTCCCAAATATATTGCAAAATAGAATGACCGCTATGTCGCAAGCGGTGGCGCATTTGGGACAAATGTTACAATCATTGAGTTATAAAAGCGTTTTGTCGCGTGGTTACGCCATTGTGCGTGATGCAAGCGGTGATATAATCAGCCGCACAGATGCAGGAAAACCCGCAACAATCGAATTCGCCGATGGTGTTATGAAAATATAAAATACAATAAAACTAAACTTCAAAATTATAATTCTTTACAGAACGAACAATCGCAGCAACCAATTTGTCTTGGTGCGATGATGTTTTTAACAGTTTTTCTTCGGCCGCGTTTGATAAATGCCCCAATTCCAACAATGCCCCAGGGACAGTTGAACGCAATACCGCAAATGGTGCATGACGAACGTCTGGGCCAGGCTGCTGCTCTATGGATGATTTTTTGAATGACTTTGCACATCCTGTGGCGTATTCTTCACTCATTTCTGCGACGGCGTGTTGTTGTAATGAAGATAGTGCAATACGAATGTTTTCTTCGAATTCTGTAAATCCTTCTACGCCGATTTTGTCCGCCGCGTTTTCAGCATCGGCTAATTTTTTTGCTTCTTCGTCAGATGCTTTTTCAGATAATGTATAGATTGAAAATCCCTTCATCTTGCGACTGGGGTTTGCGTTGGCGTGCAAGGATATAAACAAGTCCGCCTTGCGTTTTTCTGCGATAGATGCGCGTTCCGCCAATTTTAAATATCTATCGTCGCTGCGGGTTAAGTATGTTTTAAACCCGTTGGCGTCCAATTTGTTCTTTAATTTACGCGCAACAGATAAAACAATATCCTTTTCGCGGGTGCCACCCTTGCCGATACAACCAGGATCCTTGCCACCGTGGCCCGCGTCAACAACAATTATATATTTGCGTGCCGCAGTTATCGCCGTCGTTGGGGTCGCAGATGATGTTGTATAAGATGATTTTGTCGCAGCGGTCGTGGCAGCGGCCGTTTTCGTACCCACGAATTGCCCCGCCTTGAAATCCAAGACCAAGCGGTAATCGTTATCGCCGTTTGGTTCCAATATCATTATTTGATTCTTGGGAATTTGTGAAATTGATTTTTTTAAATTCGCAGTTATTTGCAGGCCGTCGCCAGACTGAGTCTGAACAATAGATTTCACAAGACCGCCGTCCACCAATTTCGCAGATACACCATTATTTGCCGCGGTGTTCGCCAAACGAACAATTAACTGACTTTCCGTATATGACAATGTATAAGATGGACGCAACGCAGTTTCAATCACGAGGCGTGTTTTATCCCCAGGCTGAACCCCCGTACGCATTGAACGCAACGTATTGCGTGCAGCAAATGCAACACGTGGCAATAACGATACCGCACAAACGGAAAATCCCGTGATTTTTAAAAGACCCCTACGCGTAACTTTCATGGATACTATTATACCAAAAATCACTTTTTGTTTCAAGTGTCTTTCGATAATATATGATTGCGTTTGAGATACATTTCCTGTACAATCGTGATAAGAATAGGAGTTTCCTTATGGCCACAAAACGTAACAACAATCCTTTGATTTCTGTAATTATACCCGTTTATAATGCGGAAAAATTCTTGCATATTTGTTTGGAATATCTTGTCCATCAGACATATCAAAATCTGGAATTTATTATCGTCGATGACGGTAGTACTGATGAAACCGCAGAAGTTTATAAAAAATACGAAAAGTCAGATAAACGATTTAAAATTATACGCCAGAAAAATTCCGGCCCCGCAAATGCACGCAACAATGGATTAAGCGTCGCACAAGGTGATTATGTTCATTTTCATGACTGTGATGATTTTGTTGAACAGGATTATTATGAAAAAATTGTTAATGCAATTAATTTAAGCGATGCAGATATTATATGCGGCGAAGTCGAAGAAACCGGATATATGTTCCCAAATTTTAATCGCGTACACATATTGGCAACACTGGAAGACAAGATTCTGATACCAAAGGCACACTTGTTTCACGTTGTTTGGCGCTATGTTTACAAGCGTAAATTCTTGGAAAAGCATAAATTAAAATATCCAACCAATATGTTTATTGGCGAAGATACTATCTTTATGATGAAAACAACATATTTTGCACGCACAATCGCAACCGCGCCGGGTGCAAAGTATCACTGCGTCAGTGTACCAACGTCGTTGGGTAAAAATGCAAGCAAAATTATGCGCGGACGTGAAAACGGCATTGCAACAGAATTAGATGAATATAACAATTTCTTGAACGAAAGCGGTATCAATAAAATATTGTTTGATATAAACAAGGGGGTTCTGGAAAAACGTACAAGATATGAATTTCTGAAATTACCAGTATTTATGAAAAAACATTATACAAATGGGGATATAAAATACTGTGTGTTTAATATACCGCTATTTACAGTAAAACAAACGCACAACAGAATTCAAATATTCGTATTCGGAATATATGTATTTCGAAAGTTTACACGTTGTGCAAAATAAAAAAACCGCCGTTTGGCGGTTCTTTTTTATTTTTAAATTATCGACTGATACACGTTGCAAGTGATTGCGCGACAACCGACTGTTCTGTTTGGGTTAATTCCGCAACAGGAACAACATAACAACGGGCGCTATCGCGGATTACAAACACTTTGGTTCCACGAATATACGCGGTTTTCATATCGTCCATTTGTGCACTGGTCAAGAAAGAATTCGGTGTTGTAGATGGACTGGTGATTCCGGCATTTACAACCTGATAAGCATCTTGGTAAGAATATATTTCAGAACGAGATGTTATTTCTTGCCACAAAGATTGATTTGCATATGGATTTTCAACCTTGGGGGTGGTGGTATCAAGTTTTGCACCAATAACCATCGCAGCAACCGTTTGTAACGCACTTGGCGCACCAGAATTTGTTGTTGCGTGCGATACTGTATTTACTTGTAAATTATCACCACACGCCAAATTCATACGGTTTGTATAACTTGCCAAGACCGCATCAACCGCAGCCTGCCAACCGTCGCCCTTCTTGTTCATATCAAGCGAAATCATCTTTTCCGCCCATTCCCACATATTTGCGCCAACGTTTCCGGCATTCGCAAAACGGTTTACCATTTCTGCACTACCGCCCGCGACGCCCGCACCACAATAATCCGTCAACTGACTGATTAACTGACTGGTTGTTTGGGTGCCGTATGCAAGCGCAATCGAATGACACGCCATTGCCGCTTCTAATTCTTGACGACGCGTCAAGCACAAATCGGAATGTGATTTAGACAACTGATTTGCCATATTTGCCATCGAAAGATAAGACATTAATTCCTGCTGAACATATGGGGGACATAATTGCGCCGCAGTATTAGAGCCATTCTTGCCAGTGGCAGTATTTACACCGTATTGTGGCAATAAAATTTCAGTGTCCTTTTGTAAACATAACAAAGCATAGTTATATAATTCGCTTTCTGTTGCGTACATACATCTTGATTCACGTTGACCAGGGATAATTGTTACATCGCCACAATAATCGGACAAACACGAAAAAATCTTTTCACGACACGCAGTATCCACATCGGGTTGCGTTACCATAAAGTATGTGTTGCGCTGATTAGTTTTATAGGCGTTTGCAACACCCGCATTGCCACGCAAATTTGTATTCGCCTTGGGCGTTTGATATGCTATGCCACGCGCACCTTCGGATGCACCAACCGTCCCAGCCGAAACAGCATGAGCCGCATCACACAGCAAACAAGCACCAATAAAACCAAATACTGAAAGAATTTTTTTCATGAATATCCCTCTCGTTATGGGGTAATTTTATCATATTTGTTCTTAAAAGGCAAATGTTCATTTAATGCCAAACTGTCTTTTTTAATTGAATCTTTTGAAATAATTGCTAAAATTACAGTTATGATTATTACAAACGAATTATTTCAACAAATCCAAGACGACATTTCTGCCGTCAGGGGGTTTCTTTGACCCAGAAAAACTAAAATCCGAAATCGCACAATTAGAAGAACTGACAAACAACGAAAATCTGTGGGACAATCCAGATAATGCGCGTACCGTGTTACAAAAAAAGTCTTCACTTGAAAAAACACTGAGTGAGTTAGACGCACTGACAAGCGATTTTGAAACGTTGCGGGAATTGTATGAAATTGCCCCCGATGATAGCGATGTGATTAGCGGGATTGAAAAACTGGCCCAGACGGCACATCGTGCAAAATTTATCACCCTGTTTCGTGAACCTGCCGATAAGGACGGCGCATTTTTATTCATTCAGGCCGGTGCCGGCGGGACTGAGGCACAAGATTGGGCGCAAATGCTGTCCCGAATGTATGCAAGATGGGCGGAAAGACACGGATTTTCAACCGAAGTTATCGAAGAACATGAAGGCGATACCGCAGGAATAAAAAATATCACATATAGAATTTCTGGGGAACGTGCGTATGGATGGCTGAAAAACGAAATTGGCGTGCATAGGTTGGTCAGAATTTCGCCGTTTAATGCCAATGGTAAACGACAGACCAGTTTTGCGTCTGTGGATGTATGGCCGGACATTGACGACACTATTGAAATTGAAATAAACGAAAAAGATTTGCGTGTTGATACATATCGCGCATCTGGGGCGGGTGGACAACACGTTAACAAAACAGATAGTGCCGTTCGCATAACACATATACCAACAAACACCGTTGTAACATGCCAAAATGAACGCAGTCAAATTCAAAACCGTGAAATGGCAATGAAGATGTTGCGCAGCAAGTTATATGAACTAGAGATGCAAAAACGCGCCGCAGAAGAAGATGCCGCAAAGGCCGCCCAGAAAAAAATCGAATGGGGCAGCCAGATACGAAACTATGTTCTTTATCCTTATCAGTTGGTCAAGGATGTTCGGACAAATGTTGAAAAAACAGATTCTGATGCCGTCTTGGACGGGGATTTAGACGACTTTATGTTAGCGTTACTGCAACGCGGTTAAAGTCTTGCTTTTTTGTAACGAATATTTATAATTATTTTTAGTCGTGTACCCATAGCACAACTGGATAATGCGCCACCCTCCGAAGGTGGAGATTGTGGGTTCGAATCCCGCTGGGTACGCCAATTATTAATTGGGGATATTATGCGCAAAGTTCTGTTTTTGTTTTTATTATTAGCGGGTTGCAACAGTGTTTACATAAAACCAGGCACCTTGGAAAAAGAATCCAAGATTTACGCAAATCGGGGCGGATATTCAATCGGGCGCGCAATCAAAAACGAAATGGAAAAACGGGGATATACCGTTTCTGTGGGACGCGCAACAAATAGTCATGATTATGTTGATGACTTGGCAAGCATTGATATGGACGCAACACTTGTCCCAAAAGATACAAAATATATTATCAAGGTTCGCGAATTCAAGGATGATTATCGTCCAGTTTGGTGTTCGTTGAACGGTATTTGGTGGTGGGATTTTAATGTATCTATCGCAGAACAAGAAACAGGTGAAGAAATTCTGACATGGCGTGGGCGCGGCTGTCAAAATAGTTCTATACGTGTATTTAATCGCATTCTTGATAAGTTAGAAAAATAATTATAATTTTACCCCGAATTTTCCACGATTAATGGGGCGGTACGATAACGCTTCGGTCAAATCAGACATTTCAATTTCCACAGAACCACGTAAATCCGCAATTGTGCGTGCAAGGCGGCGTATGCGATTGTAACCACGTGCAGACATACCCATCTTTTCCGCAGCAGTATTTAAAAAAGACTTCAATTCATCGCTTAGTTTTGCATTTTCTTCCAATTCGGAACCGTCAAGTTGCGCATTTACGCATCCTTGGCGTGAAATCTGGCGGGTGCGCGCGGCAATAACGCGTTCACGAATTTCAGCACTGGTTTCACGTGGACTGGTATCCGTCGTCATTTCCCACGGGTTTACCGCATCTACTTCGACGTGTAAATCAATTCTATCCAACAGGGGACCTGATATTTTGTTCTGGTATGCTTCGGCACAACGTGGCGCACGTGAACAAGAATGCGCCGGGTTGCCTAAATGTCCGCACGGGCACGGATTCATCGCCGCTATTAACTGAAAACGTGCGGGATATGTTGCATTGCGACGTGCACGCGATATTAAAATCCGACCAGATTCCATTGGCTGGCGTAAAATTTCAAGTGTTGCACGATTGAATTCAGGCAATTCGTCAAGGAACAGCACCCCATTATGCGCCAACGATATTTCACCAGGACGCGCATCAGAACCGCCACCCGCCAGCGCAACCGGACTTGACGTGTGATGCACACTGCGAAATGGACGTGATGACAGCAGACCACCCGCCCCCAATTCTCCAGCAATGGAATATATTGTTGATGTTTCTAATATTTCCTTGGCGGTCATTTCAGGCATTATTGTAGGCAAACGTGATGCCAACATTGTCTTACCAGACCCCGGGGGACCAACCATTAGCATTGCATGTCCGCCCGCCGCCGCAATTTCCAAAGCACGCTTGGCCGCAGATTGCCCATGAACGTCCGACATATCTAACTTTGAATCACGCGAAGTTTGTGGTGCGGTCAATTCTGGGGCGGGCAAAATCTGGGTGCCGCGAAAATGATTTATCAACTGCAAAACGTGGAATGGCGCAATTATATTATCGTGCCCCGCCCAGCGTGCCTGTACCCCTTGGTCGCCGGGACATATTATCCCAAGATTATGCGAATACGCCCAGACACTGGCCGGTAAAACCGCGTCTGTTTTTACAATGGCGCCATCCAAGCCCACTTCGCCCATAATTATATATTTTTCTAATTCATTTTCTGGCAAAACACCAATCGCGCACAAGATGCCACACAATATAGGCAAATCAAAATGCGAACCGCTTTTTTCAACGTCCGCCGGCGATAAATTTACCGTTAAACGCTTTGGCGGCAAGGTTAGATTTAGTGCCGATAAAACATTTCTTATACGTTCGGCGGATTCTTTGACCGCGCGATCCGCAAGGCCAATAATATTAAATTCCGGCTTTGATAAGCCCGACGACAATTGCACCTGAACATCAATAGGTGTTGCGTCCATACCATTAAATATAATCGAATTCAAAGATATCATATGCGCATATTATAACTTGAATTAAGTTTCTGCAAGTTATATTATAGCAAAAAATATGAAAGGATTTGTTAAATGCCCGCAAAAAATAAAAACGTCGCACGTGAATGGTTTAATACTATATTTTATGGCGCCTTAATCGCAATTGTGTTTCGTAGTCTGTTGTTGGAACCTTTTAATATTCCATCGGGGTCGATGATTCCAAACCTGCATGTGGGCGACCACATTTTTGTAACAAAGTGGTCTTATGGGTATTCTAGATACTCATTCCCGTTCGGTTCTTGGAAATTATGGAATGGCCGTTTTTGGGCAACAGAACCAGAAGTTGGGGATGTTATCGTATTTAGGAATCCAATTAATGAATCACAGGATTTTGTTAAGCGCCTAATCGGAAAGCCAGGAGATAAAATCCAGATGATAAATGGACGCCTGCATATAAACGACGTCCAAGTACCACGTGATGAACCACGCCCTTATATAGTTGCAAATCTGCCTAAATCTATGCGTGGGGTCGGATATTACAAAGACAATATGTCTATCAAGGGTAACAAGATTTGGATAGATAACCAACCTGCCCCGTTTAATTATACTATCGAATACAAAGATGATAGATATTGCAAAATGTATAATGGCGCATGTGGCGTATTCGAAGCGACCGAATACACAGAAACATTGCCCAACGGCGTAAAACATAGTATCATAGAATTTAGCGATGATGCACACTTTGATAATACACAAGCGTTTATAGTGCCTGAAAATCACTTCTTCTTTATGGGGGACAATCGTGATAATAGTGGCGACAGTCGTGGCGAAGTTGGTTTTGTGCCACGCGACAATGTTCTTGGGAACGTTTGGTTTATATGGTATTCACACAATTATTATTCGCCAATGTTGGCAATTTGGAACTGGGGCAATAAAATGCGCTGGGATAGATTTGGAATGGGAATAGACTAATATGGAAAAACTAAAATACGAATTTAAAAATCAAGGGCTGTTGCAGTTGGCGCTAACACAAAGTGGGGTTGATGCCAAGAAAAACAATGAACGGCTGGAATTCATCGGGGATCGTGTATTGGGTTTGGCGGTGGCGGAACTGCTTTATAAAATGTTCCCAAATGAAACCGAAGGTGAACTGGCACGCAGGCACGCCAAATTGGTGTCCACGAACGTTTTAGGGATTGTTGCACGCGAATGTGGGCTGGACAAAATGGTACGGCACGGACATATGACCGGTGGACGTGTACACCATATGTTGGCAAATACAATGGAAGCGGTACTGGGCGCGGTCTATGTTGATGGCGGTTTTGAAATTGCACGTAGTATTATTGTCGAAATCTGGAAAGATTTGGCATCACGCGATGAAATTGCGCCAAAAGATCCAAAAAGCACCTTGCAAGAATTGGTTCAGAAAAAAGACAACGGGGCGTTGCCCGTGTATGAATACCTGGGGGCGACGGGGGCGTCGCACACCCCAACATTCAGTGTTCAGGTTACCGCAATGGGACAATCGGCGGTGGGCGAAG
>JAZRSI010000015.1:0-1926 GCA_045651445.1 Candidatus Enterousia sp.
AGATGCCAAAAACACATGTTATGCGTCAGACCCGTCGTGAAATTGCACGCGTTAAAACAAAGTTAAATGCGGCAAAAAAATAAAAATTGCTGATTTTTGTTGATATTTCTAATTTTTTAGGTAATATAGACGGGGTCAGAAAAGTAAAAACAAGGATTTAATCCGTGGTTTTTATGCGCCACTTTGTGTGAATATCGCGTAAAATCCGTGGGTTAAACAAACAGTATAAGGACAATAGTTATGCCAAGACGTATACTGCAAGGAACAGTTGTAAGTACAGCAAACGACAAAACAGTTGTCGTAGAAGTGGAACGTCGTTTCCGCCATCCGCTGTATGGAAAGTTCGTTAAGCAGAATAAAAAGTACAAAGCGCACGATGAAAACAATGAATATAAAATTGGCGAAATCGTTGCAATTGAAGAACATCGTCCAATTTCCAAGACAAAATCTTGGGTTGTTAAGGGACGCGTTGGTGTTTCCAAAGACGATGCAGTAGAAGTAGTTGACTAATAATCAACAGGTTCTTTGAGGTCGGTTCGGGATTAACAAAAAGGCGACAGTCGGAACCTATAACAAAGCAGTGGGGGATTGCCCTGCTTGCAGGAAAAGGATTAAAGTTATGATTCAAAATGAAACAGTTATGACAGTTGCAGATAACAGTGGTGCACGTAAAGCTATGTGCATCAAGGTTTTGGGCGGTTCTCATCGTCGTTATGCAACAGTTGGCGACAAAATCGTTGTCGCAATTAAAGAAGCTATCCCACGTGGTAAAGTTCAAAAGGGTACAGTTCAACGTGCAATTATCGTTCGTACAAAGTTCCCTGTAAAACGTCCAGATGGTTCTATCATCCGTTTTGATGATAATGCGGTTGTTTTGATTAATAAAAACAATTTTGAACCAATTGGTACACGTATCTTTGGACCAATTGCCCGTGAAGTTCGTCGTAAATACGATGTTCAGAAAATCGTGTCTTTGGCACCAGAAGTAATCTAAATAACAGATGGAAGGTCATAAAATGAAAATTAAAAAAGGCGACGAAGTCGTAGTTATTTCGGGAAAATACAAAGGCGTCAAAGGTAAAGTACTTGAAGCACGCCCAGCAGAAGAACGTGTTGTGGTAGAAGGTGTTAATCGTCGTAAATGGCACATCAAACCAACACAAGAACAACCAGGTCATATCATTGACCGCGAAGCGCCAATTCATGTTTCCAATGTTGCTTTGGTTGATCCAAAAACTAAAAAAGCAACACGTGTTGGATACAAAGTAGAAGGCGATAAAAAAGTTCGCGTTGCAAAGAAATCTGGTGCGGAAATATAAGTTAAATAATTGTTGCCCGCTGTTACGGGGACACAACATAAGGAAAAAAGAAATGCAAAGCAGATTGCGTGAAATTTATGAAAAAGAAATTGTGCCTGAATTGGTAAAAGAATTCGGTTACACAAATGCATTGGCAGTTCCAAAACTGACCAAGATAGTTTTGAACATGGGTGTTGGCGAAGCTGTATCTGATAAAAAGAAATTAGATGCTGCGGTTGCTGACTTGACAGCGATTGCTGCCCAAAAATCAGTTGTTACACGTGCAAAGAAATCAATTGCGACATATCGTTTGCGCGAAGGTCAACCTATTGGTACAAAAGTTACATTGCGTGGTAAAAGAATGTATGACTTTTTGGATAAGTTGATCACTGTTGCATTGCCACGTGTAAAAGACTTCCGTGGTCTGTCAAAATCAAAGTTCGATGGCCGTGGTAACTATGCGTTCGGTGTCAAAGAACATTTGATATTCCCAGAAATTTCTGTTGATAAAATTGACGCTATCCGTGGTATGGATATCGTTATTGCAACAACTGCAAAAACAGATGATGAAGCACGTGCATTGCTGACTAAAATCGGCTTGCCATTGGTTTTGAAATAATTAAAAAAG
>JAZRSI010000016.1:0-18142 GCA_045651445.1 Candidatus Enterousia sp.
ACCTTTACCATCCGTGCGCAGGCAGGGATATGGCCCCCAAACCGTGCGCAACACGCACCAATAATATCCTGCTAAATTTATATACGTGTTTATATAGAAATAAGTATTTCCAGTTTTTCGTTATATTTATGTATTTCTTCGTCAATTTTCGCAATTTCATCACGTGCAGATTCATCACCCGCCAATAAATTATTGGTAAGTTCACGTTTTTGTAAATTTAATTTTTCAAGATATCTTTGTAATTTTAATGAAACGATATATTTTTCAGCCGCTTCGTTATTTAAATTTAAATCCGCTGCCACACCATCAAAATCAATTCCAAGTGTTCCTAAAAAATCTATGTATTTTTCTGCTAATTCTGGAAAAGTATTAACAATATAAACAAGTGTATTTTTTGTAATTGCGTCAATATCAGGTAATTTTATATTTACCATAACATCATTTTTCTTCCATTTATGCCAAGAATTAAATTTCCGCGCATTATATTCTTTTTCAAATTCAGATTTTAATTCAGGGTCAACAATTTTATCTAATTCCTTTTTAAGGAATTTTTCGGCCTGACTGCGTCCCCCCGGGGTTGTGGTCAAGAAGTTAGTATTTGTAATCTGCCACAAAAATTCAACCAACGGAATTGCGTCATCTATGATTTTTTTCATCGCATCCATACCACCTGATTTTAATATTTCATCAGGGTCTTTACCACCCGTTACAAACGCAAATTTAACATCAGAAGTATCACGAATAAACGGTAGTATAATACCGCAAGCACGTTGTGCCGCCTTTTGTCCTGCGCCATCACCGTCAAAGCAAAAAGTAATATTTCTATTTGATTTACATAGCAACGCTATATGGTCTTCGGTCAGGGCAGTACCAAGTGGTGCAACGGTTTCACCAAATCCATTTGTTTGCATTTTTATTGCATCAATTTGTCCTTCTACGACAATACTGCGGTTTGCGCGATAAATTGCGTCGCGTGCGAAATTCAATCCGAACACAGTTTTTCTTTTATGAAAAATTTCAGTATCACCTGTATTTATATATTTAGGTTCACTGCCGTCCAACGAACGTCCAGAAAAAGCAACAACCCGACCATTTGCGTTAAATATAGGAAACATTAATTTATCACGAAAGAAATCGTATAATCCATATTCACCGCGTCTGCACAACCCAGAATCAATCAAATGTTTAGATTCCGCGAATTTGTTTGCAATTAAATTATTTTTAGGTGCATATCCAATACGATATTTTTTTATCATATCATCAGAAAAACCACGCATACGCACATATTCAAGGGCGTGCGCCCCATCAGGTGTAAATAATTTTTCTGAAAAAGTCTGTGCGGCACGTTCACAAATATCGAATAAATTTTCTTCGCGCTTAACAATATTTGGATCACGTGGTTTATAATCAGGCATTTTTATACCGGCCTGATTAGCCAATTCTTGGATTGCGGCACGGAAATCCATATTATTATGTTTCATTGTAAAAGATATAATATCACCGTGTTCGCCACAACCAAAGCAGTGATAAAACCCTTTTTCTTCGTTAACAGAAAAACTTGGTGTTTTTTCATTATGAAACGGACAGCAACCCCAATAATTTTGTCCTTTGCGTGTCAATGGTACAACCCGCCCAACAATATCGACCACAGATAACCGTGCGCGTAATTCGTCGGTAAAATTGCGGTCAAGTCCAGCCATTATTTCTTTTGAGCCTTGTTGTTAATAAGTTTTATTGCGGTTTCTAAATCTGGTTGTGATTTAACAGAAACGTTTACACGATTTGATGAAATATATGCCCCATATCGCCCTGTTGGATAAAAGAAAATCATTTTTTTTGTTTCGGGATTTTCACCGATTTTTATAGGTTCTGCTTTCTTTCCGACATTTGCCAACAAATCATGTGCGATTTCAAGTGTTATTGTTTCGGCGGTATATTGTTTTGCGGCAACATTTTTTACACCATCTGTTACATAAGGTCCAAATTTACCGACACGAAATTCTATGCCATCGCCCAATTCAACACTATCTGATTTTTTCTGTACGGCTGTTTCTGTAACATCTACGGGTTTATTATCTTTTCCCAACTGTTTTGTATAATTACATTTTGGGTAATTAGAACATCCAATAAACGGTCCGAATTTAGATAATTTTATACCAAGTTTTTCGCCACATTCTGGACATTTATCATTTCCATCTGGGAATAGGTGTTTATTCATAAAATTATTAATTTCATCAATAATATCACTTGTTTTGATTCCACGTGCCCCATCAATCATATTATCTGTCGGTTCCCAGAAATTTTTCAAAGCTGTGATTTTATCTTGTTTTCCATTTGAAACATCGTCCAAAGTATCTTCTGTCTTTGCGGTAAAATTAACATCGACCAAGTCTGTAAAATATTTGTTAAGATATGATGCGATAACCCATCCACCATTTGTTGGATGAAAACGGCGTTGTTTATCTTGTTCAACATATGCGCGGTCAACAATGGTTGACATAATTGTTGCATACGTAGAAGGACGTCCAATCCCCAGTTCTTCTAATTTTTTAACAAGGGACGCTTCTGTATATCTTGGTGGTGCCTGTGTAAAGTGTTGTTCGGGGATTAATTCTGTTATTTTTATATTATCCCCGACATTTAATACCGGCAATTTTGATTCTTTGTTATCTTCTTCGTCATCTTTATCTTCGGTATAAACCTTCATAAAACCATCAAAGACGCGTGTTGAACCAACTGCGTGGAAAATTGCGGATTTATTTTCTACTTCGATATCTGCGGCAACTGAATCAAATTCCGCGTTACACATCTGACAAGCGATAGTACGTTTCCAAATCAAGTCATATAATTTAGCCTCGTCCCCTGATAAGTTTTTTGCGGGCGCATCAAAATGCGTTGGTCGAATTGCTTCGTGTGCTTCTTGGGCATTTTTAGATTTTGTTGCATAAACATTAGGATTTTTCGGCAGGAAATTATCCCCCCACTCACGCCCGATAAATCCACGTATTTCATTTACTGCATCTGCGTTAAGATTTGTTGCGTCTGTACGCATATAAGTAATTAACCCTTGTTCATATAGTTTTTGTGCGGCACTCATTGTGCGCTTTGATGCGAAATATAATTTTCGTGCTGCTTCCTGTTGAAGGGTTGATGTTGTAAATGGTGCTGCTGGTTTTCTGGTGGTCTTTTTCTTTTCCACATTAATAACGGTTGCATTGATAATAGGTTCGCCAATTTTAGATAAAATATCGTCAATCATTTGCTTGGTTTCAATGGTCATTTTTTCAATTTTTTGACCATTAAATTTATTAAGCATCGCCTTGAATGCAACGGAATTGTGCGTACACAAAGATTCCAAAGACCAATATTCGATTGGTTTAAAGTTTTCGATTTCTTTTTCGCGATCAACCACCAACTTAACCGCCACAGATTGAACACGACCTGCGGATTTACCAAGATTTCTACGCCATAGTAACGGTGATATACTAAACCCAATCAAATAATCAAGTGCACGACGTACAAGATAAGCATCCACCAAGTTTTTATCAATTTCACGTGGTGCTTCGATTGCGGCCTGAACGGCTTTTTTTGTAATTTCATGAAAGGCAACGCGATAAACTTTTTTATCTTTTAACAATCGTTTTGCTTTTAAAATATCTAATAAATGCCAAGCAATGGCTTCCCCTTCACGATCAGGGTCGCTTGCAAGATATACCGCATCTGCCTTTTTTAATTCATCTGTGATAAGTTTAATTTGTTTTTCTTTACCTGGCATAATTTGCCATTTCATTGCAAAGTTATTATTGGTATCAACACTGCCGTTTTCAGGAACTAAATCACGAACGTGTCCAACGGATGCGATAACACGCCATCCCTGCCCCAGATATTTTTCAATTGTTTTTGCTTTCGAAGGTGATTCCACAATAAGTAAATTCATAACCTTAACTTCCTTTGGCAGATAATTGTTGATCTTTGTGAATATACGCATTTTGGCATAAACCGAATCCGAACATCAAGGATAACAAACTGCTGCCACCGAAAGACATCAACGGTAACGGCACCCCAACAGTCGGCAGTAATCCCAAAACCATAGAGATATTTATAAAATAATAAACAAAAAAGTTCAACATAAAACCAAAACAAATTAATTGTCCAAATCGATTCCTACATTTTTTCGCCGTCCAAAACAGTAAAACAACAATCCAAGTATATATCGCCAGCAATCCAAAAGCACCAATAAAACCAAATTCTTCGCCCAGCATAGTGAAGATAAAATCGGTCTGTTTTTCTGGCAAGAAAGATTGTTGTGATTGTGATCCTTGCATATATCCTTTGCCGGTCATCCCCCCACTACCAAATGCGATTTTTGCTTGATTGATTTGATATCCTGCGCCTTGAATATCGCTATCTGGATTAAGGAAAGTAATAATTCGTCCGCGTTGATAATCGTGTAATCCGCCATACCAAACCACAGGTGCCGCCATCAGCCCAAGTATAGCCGCAATAATAAACCATTTTTTATTGGCGCCAACAATATAAAACACACCAACTGTAATCATCCCCAATGATAAGGCGGTCCCTAAATCTGGTTGTGCAACAATTAATCCGAACGGTATTAATAACATTAACATCGGCGCCAGATAATTTTTAAATTGCCCCAGTTCTACGGAATTAAACCATGCGAAATATCGTGCCAACGCCAGCACCAGCGCAATTTTAATTAGTTCAGATGGTTGAATATGAAAAAATCCAAGATTAAGCCATCTTTGTGCACCCATACCTGTATGCCCAACAAACGTAACCATTACAATCATAATTAATGCAATTGCATATATTAGATAAGCCGACTTAATCCACGTTTTTATATTAGTAAATGCCGCAAAGAAGAAGACCCCAAATCCCAAAACTATTTTTGTTATCTGTGATAAAGCAAACGGTTTCCAATTTCCACCACCTGCGGAATAAAGTACAACAATAGATATAGTCAGCACCATACACATTGGTACAAACAAACCCCATGAAAAACGGTTCAGTTTTTCAGAAAACTGCATCATACTAGCATTTGAAACACGTGTTTGTTTAACCATTTGTTACTTTAATAATTCCTTCATTACTGTTGCGGCGGTACGTGCTGCGGGACCACTGGACCCAGAATGTTCTGTGATAACACATACTGCGTATTTTGGGTTGTTTGTTGGGGCATACCCTACGAATAATCCATGATTTCGCATATGCCATTTAAGTTGTTCGTTGGTCAACACTCCACTTTCGCGTTCTTTTTTTGAAATACTACGAACCTGTGAAGTTCCTGTTTTTCCGCCCATACGTTTACCATCGACGTTTATTGCGCTACCTGCGGCGGTACCGCCTTTTTTTGTAACTTGTTCCAATCCGTTTAAGACAAATTTTATATTTTTTTGTTGCAACCCAAGATTTTCGAATATAGGTCTTTTGTTATCTTTTATAATTCGTGGAACCACATTTTTATTAGATGCGGCACGTGCCATCATTATAGCCAATTGTAAACAGTTGGTCAAAATAAACCCTTGTCCAATACCAGAAATAATAGTATCACCGTGAACCCAACGTGCCCCAATTTGTTTTTCTTTCCAGTATCTATCAGGCATAACCCCCGCCATTTCACGTGATAAGATATCGTCCATATATTTTTCGGTTAGACCCAATTTTATAGCCATTTCTTTAATTGCATCTATCCCAATACGCAGCGCAATCTGATAAAAGTATATGTCGCAAGAATGTTTTAATGCACCGGCTAAATCAACATATCCGTGCCCTTTATCTTCCCAACAGTGATATCTTCTATCACCATAATCCCAGTATCCGGGGCAAAATATTTTTTCTTTTTCTGTTATTGCACCTGCTTCTAATGCAGCCAACGCAACGACAATTTTAAACGTAGAACCTGGTGGATATAATCCTTCGATAGTTTTATTCATAAAAGGTTTTGCGATATCTGCGCGTAAATTATCAATATATTCATCACCATCATCTTCGCGGAAAATATTTGGATCAAAACTTGGTGTTGAAACCATCGCCAGAATATCCCCAGTTTTTATATCCAATACAACCCCGCACCCAGAACGATATTGTGTTAATGCATCGTGCAACACCCGTTGGATATTTGTATCAATTGTTGTTTGGATATCGTCCCCGATTACTGGTGGTACAAATTGTGATTTATCTTCACCTGTGATACGCCCTACGGCATTTGTAATCATAACAGTTTTTCCGGCATCACCCTTCATCGTATCGTTAAATTTCTTTTCAAGTCCTGTAATTCCAGTTGTTAAAAATGGTGTATTTGCCACAGGTTTTGCGGGTTCCCCGACATATCCAAAAATCTGTGCCCCTGCGGGACCCATTTCATACACGCGCGCATACCCGCTTTCCACATGTAATCCAGATATGTTTTTTGCCTGGATTTGTGCCAGTTTTTTCCAGTTTGTATTTTCGCTAACCAAAACAGGCTGGAATTTCATTTGTTTCTTTATTTTCTTTCGAATACTTTCGACTTTCTTGGGTTTAAGATTCAAGTCTTTTTGTAAAGTGTTAATAAGGTATTCTAAATCTTTGGCTTCTTCTGGGATGATATAAATGCGATAAATTGGCATATCCCGTGAAATAGGTTTTTTATTTCGCGATAGTATTTTTCCACGTTCGGGCATATTTATCTGAATACGAAATGAATTATTTTCACTTTTTTTCTTATAGTCTTGATATTTAAATACTTGCATATGCAGCATTTTTAATATCAACCCAGAAGTTAATATTGCCCCCGCCGTCAGGAACAAAGCGCTTCGTCTATCAAAAGTACGTGAAACTTCTGTATCAATCATTGTGAATCCTTTTGATTAATACTGAAATAGGCACATACCACAACACGGTCCATATAAAAATCCAAATTCCATTAAAAAGATTAACAAAAGATAGATTGGAAAATATCTGCATAATAACACAAAAGCCCAAGAATACCATAAATGCAAAAACCGCATTTTTATCCATCCGTTGAATATCGATTATGTTTTGGAAACTGTTTATTGCGTAAAACAAGCAATACATAGCCATCCAAAAACAAACAGTTTCAAATTTATAATCAATAACAAAACACATAAAAATACTAAACAAAGAAAACCAGGGTACAGGTTTAACAAAACTACAATAGAATATAGGGATTATGGCCAATATCCCTGCGGGATTCCATGTTGGCATAGACAGGCGCCACAACCCGATTGTTAATAAAAACGGGAAGATTTTTTTTAAAAAAAGAACAAAGTTTTCTTTCATTTATATTCGTTTTGTGGTGTGTCAAACTTTAATACCATAACACGTGATAGTTGTGATGTTGGAAAGATTTTCACATCTGTTTCATCAATCATTTCCCCCACTGCCAATCCAGATGGAACAACCCCGGATATATTACTTGTAACTAATTTAATTCCTTTTGATGGTTGGAATTCAGGGTCGCTA
This sequence comes from Candidatus Enterousia sp., assembly GCA_045651445.1. GTDB lineage: Bacteria > Pseudomonadota > Alphaproteobacteria > Rs-D84 > Rs-D84 > Enterousia. Next base: position 7,489 of record JAZRSI010000016.1, read on the forward strand.
AAAAATCCCATTGATGGTGTTTTTGAACCGTTTCCTTTCATAAAACCATAAACTTCGGAACCGACAACACGCACAGCGACATTTGTATCAGAATCTGTTAATGCCCGTACACGTGAAAAATGAGGTGCAACATCAATAACAATCCCGACCAGCATCATATTAGGCGACATCACTGCCATATTTGGTTCCAAGCCTTTGTTTGCGCCTTGGTTTATAATATATGTATTATGTCCGATTGCGCGATTATCGTGAATAATATCAGCGATAACAACATCACGCGGTTGTGCATTTTTTATATCCAGTTCATGTTGTAATTTTTTATTTTCTTCGATTGCGATACCGCAAGTAATTTTATTTTGCAAGGCCTCGTCTAATCTGGTTCGCAATTCTTCGTTTTCAGCACGTAAATTAGACAATTCCCCGATATTATCAATTGCCCCACCGACGGCCCGAATTGGCCATGTAATAACATCACCAACCCATTGTGCAACTGGTACAACAACGTGGGATAACGCGGTCATAATTTTATAATCGGGTTTTGCAATCATAATATATATAAACAAGACGGGCAAAACCATTGCTGCCCCTACTGCTTTAATCAGCGGATATATTCTGGAAGATAATTTATTTTGCTTCATCGGGCCTACTTTAATCCTAAAAAGTCAGATATTCAATAAAAACTTGATTTTTCATTTATTTATGTCAAAATAGTCATCAGTCGAAGTGGCAAGGCATTGCCATCAGGCGAAAAAACTATCTAAAAACAATAAGGATATAAAATGCCAAAATTAAAAACGAAGTCATATTTAAAGAAGCGTGCTTCTATGACTGCAACTGGTAAAATCCGTGTTGCAAGAAACTCTCATAAGAAACTGTTGCGCAAGAAATCTGCCCGCGCAAACAAGGCAGGTGCAAAGCCACAGTATTTGAACGATAACATGGTTGGACAGGCGAAAATACTGGCCCCATATGGTTTGAAATAATTTAAGGGGGTACAGTCATGGCAAGAGTAAAACGTGGAACAACCGTAAAACAAAAACATAATAAGATATTGGCGCGTGCCAAGGGTTTCTTGGGCCGTCATCATTCAACATATCGCGCGGCTCGTGAAAAAACAGAAAAAGCGGGTCAGTATGCATATCGCGATCGTCGTGTAAAAAAACGCGAATTTCGTGGTTTGTGGATTGTCCGTATTAACGCGGCAGTACGCGCAAACGGTATGACTTACAGTCAATTTATGAATGGTTTGAAGAAGGCAGGCGTTGCCCTTGACCGCAAGGTTTTGGCAGAAATGGCGTATGCTGGTGATGCAAACTTCATCAAATTGATTGAAACAGCGAAACGATTTATCAGCACCGATGCGAAATAATCCCTTGTCGGTGGGGTATCAGTTTTGTAATAATAAAAGCCGTCAATTGACGGCTTTTAATTTTGATAGTCAAGAAGGTAAAAAGATATGCACGAACAAATAAAAAATATAGATACACTCGAAGAATTACAGGCCCTATATTCGTCTGTTTTCGGAAAGAACGGCACAATGACTGCGCGCTTGAAAGAAATGAAAAACTTGGATAATGATGCACGCGCGGCATTAAATATGGAAAATCAAACGTTGCGTGAATTATTCAAAACACGCCAGACAGAAATAGAAAACGCTGTTTTAATGGCATCATTGGAAAAGCAAAAGTTGGATGTATCATTAAATCCAATGCCTGAAAATCGCGGGACATTACATCCATTGACACAAAATTTCAAAGAAGTGGTAAATATTTTTGAATCTTTGGGTTATACATTTATGACAGGTCCAGAAATAGAAGATGATTGGCATAATTTTACCGCATTAAATACGCCTGCGCATCATCCTGCCCGCGACATGCAAGATACTTTCTTTTTACCAAACGGTAATGTGATGCGTACACAAACATCTGCGGTTCAAATTCGTGCAATGGAAAAAAATGGTGTGCCAATTAAAATGTTTACTATTGGCCAATGTTATCGCAAGGAATTAGACGCAACACATTCTGCGATGTTTGGTCAAATCGAAGGTTTACATATCGATACGGTTGAAAAGGGGATAAATTTATCTGATATGTTGGCAACAATGCGAGTATTTGCATCAAAGTTCCTTGAAAAAGATGATGTAGAATTAAGAATACGTCCATCTTACTTTCCATTTACAGAACCGTCCATAGAAATAGACTTAAAGTACGGTGAAAAATGGATGGAATTATTATGTGGTGGTATGGTTCATCCAAATGTGTTGAAAAATTGTAATATTGACCCAGATAAATATCAGGGTTTTGCATTTGGTTTTGGATGGGCTCGTTTGGTTATGCTTAAATATAACTTAAATGATATACGTGCGTTCACAGATTCAGATGTGCGTTGGCTGAAAAATAGTGGATTTTAATACAGGGGAAAAATTATGAAGTGGACACTTGATTGGTTACAAGATTATTTAAAAACAGATGCGTCTGCATTGGACATATCTAATATGCTAACACGTATAGGGTTAGAAGTAGAAGATGTTATATCCCATATATCACCGATTGCTGCCAAGATAGTTAAATGTGATGCGCATGAAAACAGTGATCATTTACATGTTTTACAGGTAGATGATGGTACAGGTACCTTGCGTCAGGTTGTTTGTGGTGCGCCAAATGCACGTGTTGGACTTGTTTCTGCGCTGGCGATACCTGGGTGTGTTATCGAAGGGCATGAAATTGTATCAGGAAAATTACGTGGAGTTGTATCAAATGGTATGATGTGTTCTGGCCGTGAATTGGGTATAAATGATGACCATGACGGCATTATTGAATTACCATCAGATACGGTTATTGGTTCACCTGTTTTAGAAACGAAGACAATTTTTGATGCAAGTATTACCCCAAACCGTCCAGATTATTTATCTGTTCGTGGTATTGCTATGGATTTGGCTGCCACAGATATTGGTACGTACATTGTGCCAACAGACAAGGAATTTCCATTAAATACCGGTACACGTTCTGTAAATATTCAGACCGACAAATGTAGTGCATATAAATTGATTGAAATACATGGAATAAATGTTGTTCCTAGTAATAAAAAGATTGCGTCGCGTTTGGCTGCGATTGGTATAAATCCAAAGAACGCGCCAGTTGATGCAACGAATTATATTTGTTATGACATGGGACAGCCAATGCATTGCTTTGATGCGGACCAAATTGATGGCGATATCATTGTACGTCAGGCACAAAACGGCGAAAAATTCACAGATTTGTTTGGTATGGAACATGAATTGGTTGATACAGATATGGTTATCGCGGACAATTCTGGTATTTTGGCATTGGCTGGTGTAATTGGTGGTGCGCGTGGTTCGACCACAAATGAAACTAAAAATATTATCTTGGAAAGTGCATATTTTGACCCAGTATCAGTTCGTAAATCTGCGAAAAGATTGGGGATATCAACAGACGCATCATATAGATATGAACGTGGTATTGATCCAACAATAACGGGGTGTGCCGCGATGTTTGCAGCCCAGATAATAATGGATGCATGTGGTGGTAAAATTGTTGGCACATATGCTGCAGGTTCTGATTTGTCCAAGGATATAAAAATCACATATAACCCAAAATATTTTGCGCAAAAGATAGGCTTTGATATGCCTTCTGACAAGCAACAAGAAATTTTGGAAAAGTTGGGTTATACACTAAAAATAAGTGGTGATAAATGGACTGTTACCCCACGTTCTGCACGTATAGATGTTGAAATTCCAGAAACAATAGTTGCAGATTTGGTTCGTATTTATGGTTACGAAAAAATTGGCCTTAAAGAAATTCCAGAAACTACAAAGCAAACAACAAGTAAAAAAGTGGATATAGAATTAAAGCAAAAATTAGCAAATCGTGGATTAAATGAAACAATAACTTTTGGTTTTGGTAATTCTGTTGTCGAAGAATTATTAACGGACAAACCAATTATTAGTGTTGCGAATCCTATAATTGTAGATTTGAATACGGCACGAAATTGCTTGTTGGGTAATTTATTGATTGCGGTTGCCAATAATGAAAAACGTGGATACTCAGATTTGAATTTATTTGAACTGGGTCCTGTGTTTGATGGCGACATGCCGGGTCAGCAGCATACACAAATTGCGATTGTGCGTACAGGGGCGATATCGCCCAAGCATTGGATGGGCCGCAATCGTAATGTTGATATTTATGATATCAAGGCTGACTTAATTTCTTTGATGTCAGGTCAGGCTTTCACAGTATCTTCTGAAAATCCACCGTTATGGGCGCATCCGTTCCGTTATGGTGCGCTATATCAGGGTAAAAAGAAGATAGCAGAATTTGGTGAATTACATCCATCAGTTGCGAAAAAATTGCGCATAAAAACGAATGTGGTAATTGGAATAGTAGATGATATTACAAATTTACCAACTGGATGGAAGTTAAAACACGAAGTCTTATCAGATTTTCAACCTATTACACGTGATTTTGCATTTATTGTTGATTCAGACACACCTGCTGAAAAATTAACATCTGTTGCGAAATCTGTGGACAATCGTATAACAGATATAGTTGTCTTTGATGCATTTGATTTATCTGATGGGAAAAAGTCAATTGCATTTACGATAACAATTCAACCGACGGAAAATATGTCTGATTCTGATTTACAAGAATTACAGACCAAGGTCATAGATGCGGTTGAAAAGAAATGTAACGCAAAAATACGCGACAAATAAAAAAATCCCCGGCTTTTTTAATAAAAATGTTCAAAAAAGCCGGGGAAATACCTTAACAGGATTATGTTTTATTGGTCGGGATGCTGCATATCGTAAGGTATGCGGGGTCTTGGTTGTAAGATTTGTTCAACTCCCGACCACTTTTCAAATGTGGTCTTTTTTTATTTATAACCACAGGAGTTTTTTTATGTCTATCAAGAAAACAAGTCGCCCTACCCGTGATGAAGCAATCGAAGCCATTTTTGAATCTTGTATCAATATAAAACGTTCGACCCAAAAATTAGAAGATATATTAAGGCGTGAAGCCGATTATATTCGTAAAAAACATCTAAGGGCACAATAAAAATCCCCGGCTTTTTTAATAAAAATGTTCAAAAAAGCCGGGGAAAATTTATTTTATTTTTTGTTTATTATATTTTTCGGCAAACAAGATTTTTCCAATTGTATCACGTATAATTGGATCACAGCATTTTCCGGCCTTTATGTTTTTTATACATGCCTTTGTGGCACCACGGGTTGATTTATTATCAATGTTCAAACCACACATACAACGATTTATAACTGGGAAAAAATAAATATCCAGAATTAGAACCTGTTCTGATTTTGTTCCTGTTGGTGACAAAAAGCAAGGCAAGTTTTCTACACCGGCTAACATTTTATAGTTTGCGCGTAATAATAGTGAACATCCTTTGATATATGGGGTCTGTTCAGATATTCTTTCAATCAATTGAACGGCTTTTTCATGTGATATTTCAGGACACAGTTCCATATGTTTAACTTTTTGCGATATACTATGTGGTAATTCAACCAAAACCTTTACTTTTTTATCTGACATTTTACAACCCTCTTATTAACTATTTTTGATATTGTATTAAATTTTTGTTCAAAAGCAATATGTTATTAATAATTTGCGATTGGGGAATTTTGTGTCTATAATACCCCCAGAACTTAACAAAAGGTAATAGATGGCATCAATTTTTGTTTTTCCCGGCCAAGGCGCGCAAGCAGTCGGAATGGGGCGTGATTTATATGAATCAAATGCGGCTGCCCGTGCAGTTTTTGAAGAGGTTGACACGGCACTTGGTGAAAAGTTGTCCGATATTATATTTAATGGCCCAATGGAAGAATTAACCCTAACCGCAAATGTTCAGCCTGCGATTATGGCGACATCGATTGCGATGCTGCGTGCAAGTGGCGCCGAAATACCGGAATATGTTGCGGGTCATTCGTTGGGTGAATATACCGCGTTATGTGCGGCGGGTGCGTTGTCTGTTGGGGATGCGGCTAAGTTATTACGTGTGCGCGGGAACGCGATGCAGACCGCTGTTCCTGTGGGCCAAGGATTGACCGCCGTTATTTTGGGATTGGATATTGAAACAGTTCGTGAGATATGTGCAAAAACAGACTGTGATGTTGCGAACGATAATTGCGCAGGCCAGGTTGTTATTTCCGGTGCGCGCGAAATTGTTGAACAGACAATGGCAATGGCCAAAGAAGCCGGTGCAAAACGCGCAATGCCGTTGGCGTTATCTGTACCTGTACATTGCCGTATTCAGGCACCTGCCGCAGAACAAATGCGTATCGCGTTGGAATCGGTAAATATGGTTTCACCGTCTGTACCACTAATTTCAAACAAGACTTGTGCGCCGATGACGGATGTTGATGAAATCAAAGATGCTCTTGTTTACCAAATGACACATGGTGTACGTTGGCGCGAAAGTGTAATCGCAATGGCAGATATGGGAATATCAGAACAAATCGAAGTTGGACCTGGAAATGTTTTAACTGGCCTTTGTTCAAGAATAACAGATAAAATAACCGCTAAAAAATTGGAGATATAAAATGTTTGATTTAACAGGTAAAGTCGCATTAATCACAGGTGCCACGGGTGGTATTGGTGGTGCAATTGCTAAAAAAATGAAGGAAGCCGGTGCAACTGTTGTGGTTTCTGGTCGTAATATTGCGAAAATGAACGCGGAATTTGATGATTCTTATATAAAGATTCCTTGTGATTTATCGACCGATGGTGGTGCGGTTGATTTAATTATGGATACAATTGAAAAAGCCGGCAAAATCGATATCCTTGTTAATAATGCTGGGATTACAAAAGATACATTGTTAATGCGCATGACGGATGAACAATTTGATGATGTTATTAATACAAATTTGCGTTCTGCGTTCAAGATGTGTCGTGCGGCAATTATGCCAATGATGAAAAATCGTTTTGGACGTATTATAAATATGGCGTCTATTATCGGTGCAATTGGCGGGGCTGGTCAGGCAAATTATGCTGCATCCAAGGGTGGAATTATCGCAATGACAAAATCTATCGCAGCCGAAGTAGCATCGCGTGGTATTACAGCGAACGCAATTGCCCCAGGGTTTATAAAAACCCCGATGACAGATGTTTTACCAGAAGAATTAAAAAAGACTTATTTATCACAAATTCCATCTGGTCGTTTTGGCGAACCAGAAGATATTGCGAATGCATGTGTATTCTTGGCGTCTGACGAAGCGTCTTATATCAACGGACAGACATTACATATAAATGGTGGTATGGGACGGTTTTAATGAATGATTATGATGTAATTGTTATTGGTGGTGGACACGCCGGGGTCGAAGCGGCGGCGGCATCTGCGCGTCGCGGCGCAAAAACACTGTTGATAACACAGGCAGAATCCGATTTGGGGGCATTATCTTGTAACCCAAGTATTGGTGGGCCTGGGAAATCACAAATGGTGGCTGAAATAACCGCAATGGGTGGTGTTATGGGTCGCGCCGCAGATAGGTCTGGAATTCATTGGCGCACATTAAATGCGACCCATGGTGCCGCAACACAGGCATTACGTGCGCAAATTGACCGCGATATGTATCATAATGCAATTGTTGATATTTTGGGTGAATATAAAAATTTAACCATTGCGATTGAACCTGTTGAATTTTTGGATATAGAACAAAAAATCATCAATAACAAATACGAATTCAAGGCAGTTATTTTAACCACAGGAACATTTTTAAATGGTGTTGTTACACGTGGTGCGGAAAAAATTCCTTCTGGGCGGTTACAAGATGATGGTTTATATCAGGCGCCTGATAAAAATATATCAAATGTTTTACAGGCTGCCGGTTTTAAAATTATGCGTCTGAAAACAGGGACCCCTGCACGTATAAAGAAATCTTCGATTGATTTTTCTGTATGTGAAATACAGCCGGGCGACAATCCGCACGATTGGTTTGCAGATGGCGATGAAAATAATAATTATGATGCGGTTTGCTATATCACGCACACAACACAAAAAACACATGATATTATTCGTGAAAATATAAAAAATGCGCCAATGTATAATGGCGATATCCAAGGTACTGGTCCGCGTTATTGCCCAAGTCTAGAAGACAAGGTAATGCGTTTCCCAGAACACACGTCCCATCATGTTTTTCTTGAACCCGAAGGGTATAATAGCGATGTTATTTATCCGAATGGTATTTCCACCAGTTTTGGTAGCGAAGTTCAAGATTTATGGATACGTTCGATACCATCCCTTGAAAATGCAGAAATTATTCGTTATGGATATGCGATTGAATACGACGCGATTGATGCGCGCGCATTAAACGATAAATTGCAATCCAAAGATATTCCGTATATGTTTTTTGCGGGTCAAATTAATGGCACATCTGGCTACGAAGAAGCCGCCGCCCAAGGGTTGGTTGCAGGTGCGAATGCTGCGGCATATGTGATGGATTTAGAACCACTAATTTTAGATAGAACAAATTCTATGATTGGGGTTTTGATTGATGATATAACAACACTTGGTGTTGATGAACCATATCGTATGTTCACATCGCGTTCGGAATATAGATTAAAACTTCGTGCTGATAATGCGATTGCCAGACTTGGTGAAATGGCGGTTAAATTGGGGTTGGCTACACAGGAATGGTACGACAAAATATATAACAAAAAGCGTGAAATTATTGAACAAAATGATAATTTTTATGCCGGATATATTGCGCGAAATGAACGCGAGATTGCGGCCTATAAACGTGATGCGGCATTAAAGATACCAACAAACTTCAAATATGATGGTTTAGCAGGATTGACAAACGAATTAATAGAAAAATTAAATTCGACCCGTCCTGAAAATATTGCCGACCTATCACGAATCCAAGGGATGACCCCTGCTGGTATTATGGTAGTATTAAGAAAAATAAAAAATGGTTAATAAAATTTCCCGGCTTTTTTAATAAAAATGTTCAAAAACACCGGCAAAAGTCGGTGTTTATTTTATTTTCTATTTTTTCTAAATTCATCCAAAGATACGACCCGACCCGGATCTGGGACGGTATCAGGTTTGTCTTCCAACGGTAATTCCATATCATTATCTGCGGCATTTGGTTGTGATTTAGTTTGGAAAGATAACATAAAATCGACCGAAGGGTCCTTGAATTCAACCAGCGCAGAAAAAGGAACACGAATAAAGAATGGACGCCCATCAAAAGTTAATTGAACCCCAAATTCTTTGTCAGAAACATGCAGGTTATTATAAGAATATTGTAAAACAATTGTCATAATATCTGGGTATCTTATGCGCAAGAAATCCGGCAAAACAACCCCTGAATCACGCGTTCTGAATGTTATAAAGAAATGTGTTCCATCCCCCAATCCGTTAAATTGTGCGTGAATTAATGCGTCTTTTACAACGGATTTTAGTGCGTTATCCAACAAAGTCTGATAATCAATGCGTGCCATATCTTTTACCCCCGTGATACTATATTATTTATTTCCCCATCTTTGCAAGTAACAAATGTAGCATCTGGTACCTCTTCAAAAATATTTGGGTCCAGACCTGTTGCCCAAACCTGTGCGTCGGCATTTCCCAGTTCTTGGAATAATTTTTTTCGTGCATTTGCGTCCAGGTGCGCCGCCGCTTCATCCAGCAGGATTAGTGGCCTGTGATTTGTTTTTGTATTAATAAGTTTTGCGTGCGCTAAAATCATTTCAATCAGTACGGTTTTTTGCTGTCCTGTGCTGGTTAAATACGCGGGTAATTTAAGTGCATTGTTATATACGCCAAAGTCAGATTTATGTACGCCATCCACAACCATTTTATCACCGACTAACACACGATTGTTTTTCAGATAATCGATGTATTTTCTTTCTGTATCACCTGCGCTTGCGCCATCAATCAGCATTTTTTCCAATAACCCAGACACAGATACTGCGCAGTTATTCAAGAAATAATTTATGTTCCCCGCGTATTCTATTCGTGCGACCGCAATGGCAACCGCAATACCTGAGATTTGTGAATCTAGCGCATCTAGCCAGTTTTTATCAGCCCCATTTTTTAACGCATACGTACGTTCGCTTAATAGTTTAGACAGCCGTGCCATACGACCGGAATGTGATGCATCAAATGCGGTAATTAACCTATCGAAAAATCCGCGTCTTTCCGATGCCGCATCTACGAACAATCTATCTTCGCGCGGTGTAAGCCATACAATACGCAACATATTGGATAATTCTGCCAATGTTGCGTTATCGCCATCGATTTTTGCGCGCCGATTAGAATCGCCTTTATTATACTGAACAGATATGTTTGAATCGTTATCAAGTTCTGCGAATATAGAAAATCCGCCATCGCCATCAAATCGCGCGATATCCACCATTGTGGCGCCACGCATCCCCCTATCCCCAGACAACATAGATACCGCTTCTAATATAGCGGTTTTTCCAGCGCCATTCGGACCTGTTATAATTATGTTTTTCTGTCCGCCCGTCAGGATTCGTCCCATATGGTGATTACGAAAATTTGTAAGGGTTAAACTATTTATCATAAGCGGAATAATACAAGATTCTATGTTTTCCTGCAAGGAAAGAAACGTGGTCTTTACAAGACAATTTCCAAATAAAAAAAATCCCCAAACGGGGAT
>JAZRSI010000017.1:0-3484 GCA_045651445.1 Candidatus Enterousia sp.
CCTTATACTGTTGCTTAACCTACGGTTTTTACGACATTTTTTGCCATAAACCTGCAGATTAAATTTGTTCTTTTATTTTTCTGACCCTGCATATAATATCTAAAAATTTAGAAATCTCAACAAAAATCAGCAATTTTTTTAATTTTTTGCTGCACGCAGTTTTGTTTTTACTCGTGCAATTTCACGACGGGTCTGACGCATAACATGTGTTTTTGGCATCTGACCAGCAGCATGTTGAAAACGTTGGTTCATTTGTTCTTTTTTCAAATCAGCCAACTTGCTTTCCAAAGCTTCCATCGTCAATTCGTTTTCTACTTTCTTTTCTGCCATTTTTAGCTACCTTTTTTTGCCCTGCCCCGATTTTAGTCGGGGCTTAGCAATATTATTAGTTCACTTTACGTTCAACAACTTTTGTTTTGACTGGCAATTTTGCGGCCGCCAATGCAAAAGCTTCATATGCAACTTCTGGTTTAACACCGTCCAATTCGAACATGATACGTCCTGGTTTTACACGGCAAATCCAGTATTCTACCGCACCTTTACCTTTACCCATACGAACTTCGGCTGGTTTTTTAGTAACAGGTACATCTGGGAAAATACGAATCCACAATTTACCCATACGACGCATATGACGTGTGATTGCACGACGTGCAGCCTCTATCTGACGCGCTGTAACGCGTTCTGGCGACATTGCCTTCAATCCAAACGAACCGAAAGCCAATTCACTGCCACCCTTCGCAACACCGTGAATACGGCCTTTGTGCTGCTTGCGAAATTTTGTTTTCTTTGGCATTAACATGATACAAATCCTTCAATTTAATAATTGTCCAATTATTATTTGTGCTTTCTTTCGCTTGAACCGGCATATTCTGTCGGACGCGCCATTTCAGAAGCCAACTTTTCTTTATTAACAACATCACCTGTGTAAATCCAAACTTTAACGCCGATAACACCATATGTTGTTTTTGCTTGAATTGACGCATAGTCAATATCCGCACGCAATGTATGCAATGGAATACGACCTTCGCGGATTTGTTCGCTACGTGCGATTTCAGCACCATTCAAACGACCCGAGCACATAACTTTGATACCCTGGGCGCCTGCTTTTTGAGCATTTTGTACAGCTTTCTTCATTGCGCGTTTAAATGAAACACGACCTTCGATTTGCTGTGCAATATTCTGCGCAACCAATTGCGCATTCAGGTCAGGACGGCGAACTTCGTAAATATTTACGACAACTTGGTCATTTTTAACCAATTTTTTGATATCGTTACGCAATGTTTCGATATCAGCACCGTTCTTACCAATAATCATCCCCGGTCTAGAGGTATGAATAGTTACAACGACTTTTTTAGCAAAGCGTTCAATTACAACTTTGGCTAAACCAGCCTTTTTTAATTTCTTTTCGATAAACTTGCGAATTTTTACGTCTTCTGCCAATAGAGCTGCATAATCTTTTTTACCTGCAATCCAGCGAGAATCTGTAATCTTATTAATAAATTCGCGCAATGAAATTGGTGATACTTTCTGTCCCATTTCTTTTTTCCTTAAATTTAGCGGGGGCGTTCTTGAAGTGTTTCCACTTTATTCCGGAATAAAACTTATTCCATACCGCCCACCGCAATTACATTACTTTGTTGTTTCTTTTTTTGCTTTTTTCTTAGATGGTGCAACACCAGATTCTAAAACGATTGTCAAATTTGAGAAAGGTTTCAAAATCGGACGTGCGCTACCGCGTGGACCCGCCATAATACGTTTCATAGTCAACGCTTTACCACACCAAATTTCTTTGACGAATAAAGTATCAACTGGCAACTTTTTATTATGTTCTGCATTTGCAACCGCAGATAACAAAGTTTTCAAAACTTCGCCAGCTACACGCTTCTTTGAAAATTTCAAGACATCAACAGCGCGTTCAACAGGTAATCCACGAACTAAATCGCATACCAAGTTTAACTTCTGATGACTAACGCGGATCATTTTATTAAATGCGCGTACTTGATTTTCTTTAATTCCATATCTTGTAGTTGTCATAGCTAATCACCCTATATTATTTCTTACCTGCTGCGGCTTTCTTATTAGCGGCATGACCTTTAAATGAACGTGTTGGGGAAAATTCACCCAATTTATGACCAATCATATCTTCTACGATTGAAACAGGGATGAATTTATTACCATTGTGTACTTCAAAAGTCAACCCAACCATAGATGGCACAATTGTGCTACCACGGGACCAGGTTTTAATTGGTTTACGGTCATCATTTTCGATTGCCTTGGCTGTTTTTTTCAAAACAGAAGGATGAACATAAGGACCTTTCCATACTGAACGAGACATCATTTACTCCGTTTATTTATATTATTTCTTTTTCGCCAAATGTCTGCTGCGAATAATCATCTTAGCAGTACGTTTATTGCTACGGGTACGATATCCCTTGGCTGGAATACCTGTACGTGATACCGGTTCGTGGCCCTTTGAATGACCATTACCACCACCCATTGGGTGATCTACTGGGTTCATAGCCATACCGCGAACTGATGGACGGATACCCAACCAACGTGCGCGACCAGCTTTACCCAAGTTGACATTGCGTTGATCTGGATTAGATACGCTGCCAACTGTTGCCAAACATTCGGAATGAACTTTACGCAACTCACCGCTGTTCATTTTAATCTGTGCATAAACACCGTCTTTACCCATCAACTGTGCATAGCAGCCTGCACTACGTGCCAACTGACCACCTGCACCTGGTTTTAATTCGACGTTATGTACAATTGTACCGATTGGCATATTCTTCAATGGCATTGTGTTACCTGGTTTAATATCTGCATACGCAGCCGAGATAACAACATCACCCGCCTTCAAATCGCGTGGTGCCAAAATATAAGAACGCATACCATCTGCATATTCAATCAATGCGATAAATGCAGTACGATTTGGATCGTATTCCAAACGAATAACTGTCGCTGGAACATCAAGTTTTTTACGTTTAAAGTCAATCAAACGATATTTACGTTTATGACCGCCACCCTGATGTGGAACGGTTACATGACCAAAATTATTACGTCCACCTTTGGACTTCAAACCAACAGTCAATGCCTTTTCTGGCGCACCACGATGTAATTCACTACGATCAACCTGTGTCAACCCACGTGTACCTGGTGTTGTTGGCTTATAATGTTTTAATGCCATTTTTTTCTTACCTTTGTTTTGCACCTTGGCACTAACACCCATTGCTATGGGTTCTCTGCCAAGGGCTGTTTATTATACTATATATTTGCTGACAAATCCAGTTTTGCATCTGCCGGCAAAGATACATATGCTTTTTTAACTGTACGTTGCGTTCCTGTGCCACGTCCACGGAAGGATTTAACCTTACCTTTTACAACAACAATGTTAACTTTTGTTGGTTTTACATTGTATATTGCTTCAACTGCACGTGCGACATCTTCTTTTGTTGCATTTGCTGCAACTTCGAACGCAACA
>JAZRSI010000018.1:0-7481 GCA_045651445.1 Candidatus Enterousia sp.
CTCAGTCTTCTGATCCGTAGTCAGATGCTTTATCCAGTTAAGCTATGGATGCAACGGTCTTATATTCTATATCATTTTATTTGAATTGCAAGTAAAAATATTGCTTATTTCGTCTTTTGTTTTAATCCGTGATATAGTTCGTTATAGTGTCTGCGACATACGGATTTGTATTTCCCGTCCCCCAGCGCAAATTGGTCCCCAGCGCGTATCACCGCGCCGTTTGGTGCAAAACGCAAATGGTGCGTCGCCATTTTCATACAGCCCTTGATTTGACAGTTTGATTCCATGCGATGTAGTTTTGCGCCAACTTCAATTAATCTGCGTGATGCAGGAAATATATTTTCATTGCTGTCCGTCATTAGACCATAACACATTACAATTTTGCCATGTGTATCGGCAATCTGTACCAATTTGTCTATGTCAGACGGGCTGAAAAATTGAACTTCGTCAACCGATATAACACGTGTGTCGGTCGCAGGGTTGTAGTTATCAAGATGTGGCATTGTAGATGCGTCCCATTTCAAACCGATTCGTGATACAATCGTTTCTTTGCCAAAGCGTGTGTCAAAAGATGGTTTGATAACTTCGGTTTGGATGCCATTTTGTGTAAAATTATGTGCATTGATAATTAGTGTTGCAGATTTAGAACTGCTCATTACACCATAATGAAAGTGTAGATTTGCCATTCCCGCATTCCTTTTACTTTATATTCATAGTTTCCAGACGATTAATGCGTTTTTCAACAGGTGGGTGGGTCGCCATTAATTCGTTCGCAAATTCGCGTGGTTTCATCGGATTCGCAATACACATAGATGCCATGGATTTTATCTTGTCCATGCTTTCTATGCGTGAATCTGTACTTATCTTACGCAACGCAGATGCCAGTGCACCTGGGTCGCGGGTTATATGAGCGCCGGTCGCGTCCGCCGCATATTCGCGATTGCGTGATATGGCCATACGTAAAATTGGACTGATAAGCGTATTAAATACCGTAAATGCTAACCATACCATTAATAAGATTGCCGCGCTGTTGCCATTGTTGTTGTCGTCGGATGATGAATGGTTGCCATACATCGCGCTGCGTAATAATATGTCTGCAATAAATACTGTAACACCAACGCCTGTAATTAATAACATATCCAGTCTTATGTCGCGATTGCCAATATGTGCCATTTCGTGTGCAATTACACCGCGTAATTCAGATTTGTCTAGTTTCTTTATAATCCCACGTGTCAAGGCAACTGATGCGTCGCGCGGATTGCGCCCCGTTGCGAATGCGTTTAACGAATCGTCGTTGATAATATAAACGCGTGGTGTGGGCAGGCCCGCCGCCAATGCAGTATTTTCAACCAGGCGAAAAATTTCACGATATTCGGGTTGATTGTTATTTATTTCGTGCGCATTTGCCGCGCTTAGCATCATTGAATCACCAAATGCCCATGATATCAGTAGCCATATTCCGCATACTACAAATGTTGGTATCGCAACAGATATTGTGGTTTCAAGTGCTTGATTGATTGGCGCAACCATCCAAGTGAACAAAAATATCAACCCGATAAATATCAATGGAAACAACATAACTAAAAAAATAGTTTTTATGTTATTGCTGCGTATGTGATCATAAACCGTTTTTATTTGTTGCATATTATGTTTCCTTTTTTGAATTTAACAAAAAAACTGCCGTTGTTTATTGGGTGAAATTCAACAATGTATGGTGATAAAATACTTTCGCGTGCCCATTGTTGAAATTTTATTTTTAAAATGCCGCTGGCGCCCGTGATGATATTTGCGGTACGTGTACCAGATGTCGCAAGATTTATTATCGCAGTCCATGCTTGTTCTTCGGTTAATTGATGCAAGTCCAATGTGGCGTGTTGTTGTGGTGTCTGTGGTGTGTGCGGAATGCGTTTTGATAATTGCAATTCAGAACGGACTTTGCGACGTGTTGTTATGTCGTCTGAAATAAATTCGGCGCCAATCATATTTGCAATGTCTTGATCGGATAGTTGTTTCATAGTCGTGCCTTTGAAAATACCAGAACGCGTTCGATGCCAGCCAAATCGTTTTCGCAACGTTCAAGATTCCAACCGTTTTGTATAAATATTTGTTTGATATCGTTGCCTTGGTTAATGCCGATTTCAAGGTATATTCTGCCGTCGTCGGTTACCCAATTGTGTGCGTGTTTCGATATCTTTTTATAAGCAAGTAATCCGTTATCAGGTGCGTAAAGTGCCATCTTGGGATCATGTAATGCGCCACTATCCACGCGTAAGTCGTTCTTGGCAATATAAGGTGGATTAGAAACAATTATGTCAAATTTTTCGTTGAATTTTATAGGTGTATAAAAACTTGCGCGAATTGTTTTTATTTTATCGGTTAGATTAAATCGTTTAATGTTTTTTTTCGCAACCCGTAATGCGCCACGTGATTTGTCTAATGCGATTCCTGATGAACCGTAGATGTTTGTAATTAATGCACATATTATGCAACCTGTACCGGTTCCAAGGTCAAGAATCCTTGGTTGTGTATCAGATTGACAATCAGAAATTACCGCGGAAACCAGTGTTTCTGTGTCTGGACGCGGATCAAGGGTGTGCTTGTTGGTATAAAACGGTAATCCAAAAAACCATTTTTTATGAATGATTTTTGCAACAGGTATCCCACGCCGCAATTTGTGTGCGATGAATAAGACCTTAATCCAAGGTAAATTTTTTTCGTGTTCTGTTATAATGCGCGCGGCGCGTATGCCACCGGCGCGTTGTAAAATTGTGAAAACTTGATTTTTAGTCATATAAATATTATAATCCGTCTTATGGAAAAAGCAAAAAATATTCTTAGTACAGTTAATTTAACACGTCTGATAATGGGGTTGGCGGCCTTGTTGACCCTGATAGCGGTGTTTTTGGTTGTTACAAAGCGTACCCCATCGCAAATGCGCGCGAATGCATCGGATGAATGCAGGGCGGTTGTTATGGTGTCGTCTGGGGATACTTTGTCAGAATTGTTGTTGGCGCAAGGTTTAAATCATAATGACGTTAATGCGGTGGCCCAGTTGTTAAAAAAAGATGCGGGGATTGCAACGTTGCGCGCAGACAAGGATAGGTTGGAATTCTTGCGCGAAAGTGATGGGGCGCCTGTGTCAAAGATAGTGGTTGTGCCGTCGCCTTGGCGCCAAGTTGAATTGACCTGTGGTGAAGATGGGGCGTGGGATTGCAAGACTGTGGATATTGAACGTGATACACGTGCGGTTTATAAAGGTGGCGAAATCTTAGAAGGGGATAGTTTTTATTTGGCCGGACAACGCGCGGGAATTCCTGCGGGAATTTTGATAGATGTTTATGATTTGTTGGCCTTTGAAATGGACTTTGAACGCGATGTTCGCGCAGGACAAAAGTTCTTTGTTGTTTATGAAGAAAATTTTTCAGAAGGTAAAAAAGTTGATAATGGACGTGTCTTGGCCGTTTCTTTTGAGGCCTTGCGCGGAAATGTCAAGATGTATCGTTTCAAGAAGTCGGATGGTAGTGCGGGCTATTACGATGAAAATGGTAATGGGGCGATTAAGTCTTTGAAACGAACACCGATTAATAATGCAAAAATAACAAGTAAATTTTCCAAGAATCGCAAACATCCCGTGTTGGGATATACACGTGCGCACAAGGGGGTTGATTTCCGTGCGTCAACCGGCACACCAATTCCGGCGGCGGGGGCGGGACGTGTTGTCGCGCGCAGTTATAACAAAGGACACGGTAATTATGTAAAAATACGACATAATGGTTCGTTTGAAACTTTGTATGCGCACATGTCAAAATTTGCCAAGGGTGTAAATGTTGGAACAAATGTACGCCAGGGGCAAACAATTGGTTATGTTGGTTCCACAGGTTATTCAACCGGTCCGCATTTGCATTATGAAATTATCAAGGACGGCGTGCATGTTAATCCAATGACTGTTAAATTGCCGGCAATTAGTAATTTGGCCAAGGAAGACAAGAAGAAATTTATTGAATATCGCAAGGACTTAGACGAAGCGATTGATAAATTAAAAGACAAACCAAATATGTTTATTCAATTATAAAAAAATCCCGCAAATCGCGGGATTTTTAGTTTTCAGGATTTTCAGGTTTTGCAGGGCAATTATTCGCGTCAAGATTTACATTATAGGAAACTTGGCATTCTGATGTGTATGTATATGTACCAGAGGCATCTGTGCATGTTGTGTTTGCGGGAATGTTTTTTGTTAAAGGTATTGTACAATTGTCTTTTTCAATAACAGATATTTTTTTTATTAGTATATTTCCGTCTGGGCAAGTTGGGTTTGCAATAGTATATTCAGAAGATAGATTTTGATATTTTGCATCAATAAGATTATCGAAGTATTGAAGAGTGTATTCAAAAATATTTTGGTCGCATACGGAAGAACAGGAATATCCCGTTATTTCTGATGTGTACTTATATACTAGTTGCCATTTTGATACAAATGGTTGGATCATTCTGCAATAGCATGATGTTTGGTCGCCAGTTATATTTTCGTGTTCTATGTTTGAAACAAAGTCGAGCGTGTTAATTGTGCTATTGTTTGCGGCCAGGGCCATAAATCGGATTTTTAAACCGGATTCATAATTTAGGGTAATAAAATTATCCCCGTTGAAAGTTGAGTCTGGATATTCAACATTGTCATATACTTTTTGTACATCTTCGCGGGATACATAACATAGCTGTGCAGAATATGCAAATGTTGTATAAAATAATAAAAATATGAATAATATTTGTTTCATTTTTTTTTTTACTATTGAATTGTTTCGGGGTTTGCAATTAATTTGTTTAGTATGTTTATATCGCGACACTTGTTATTGCAGGATTCTGCACAGCTGTAATGATCGGCATCTTTATATGAAAAAACAAAACTTGATTCAAATGGTGCCAATAACTTACACCAACAATATTTTATTGGTTCTTCGGCGGTTTCGTCATAATCCACGGATATTTCACTAAGGGTATTAGACGTATTTGCGGTTTTTGAACAAATTGCCACCCCATAAAAATTAAGATTATTATCACAATTTGCGTACCAATCAATGTAATTTGTTGTGCCAGCAACCGAATGATCGTTGGTGGGGGCGTTAAATGTGCAATCTGTTGGGGTTGGGGTTGGTATGCACAAATCCACCCCGTGGGCGTTTAGAGATAGCGCGAATATTAGTGTTGATAAAATTATCCCTGTTCGTTTCATTGCTTTTATTTTACCGTGTTATGCGCCGTTTTGCAAATTTTATTTTCCATCACGAATGTTTTCTGCGGCGGTGCGGGCAAGTAAGTCAACGCGTTCGTTCATTTCATTCCCATTATGACCGCGTACCCAATGCCAATGTATCTTTTTCGTAGATGCCAATTCGTCTAATTTTATCCAAAGGTCTTGATTCTTGACCGGTTTGTTCGTTGATGTGCGCCAGTTGTTCTTCTTCCAATTTTTTACCCACGATTGCATGCCGTTCTTTACATATTGACTGTCGGTATGTATTTCCAGTTCATTATGACGGTGGGCCGCAGTTAATGCACGTATTACCGCCATTAATTCCATGCGGTTATTGGTCGTGTCCGATTCGCCACCACTGCGTTCAGCAATGTTTGTGCCGTCCGTCGCAACAAAGCCCCAGCCGCCTGCGCCGGGGTTGCCAAGGCAACTGCCGTCTGTCCAAATTTTTATCATTTTTATTATCCTTCTTTTTATGATATAATATCATACATGACGTATAATTCCAAAGATTTAAAAGAAATGGCAAATGCGGTCCGTTCGTGGGCCTTGCACGCATTGCGTCGCGCACGCAGTGGGCATATCGGAATTGTGTTGGGGTGCGCCGATATTATTACGACGGTGTATGCGAATTTTTTGCGTCGTGGACGGGATCGGTTTGTGTTGTCCGCGGGACATGGTAGTGCGTTGTTATATTCTGTGTTAAAACTGGCGGGATATGATGTTGGTGATTTGGAATCTTTTCGCAAAGTTGGTGGATTGCCGGGGCATCCGGAATATGGTATTGATGGTGTGGATGCAACAACCGGACCCTTGGGGCAGGGGGTTGGAAACGCCGTTGGAATGGCGTTGGCTGAAAAAATAAACAAGACAGATGGTGTTGTTTATTGTCTGTGTTCAGATGGTGATTTAATGGAAGGTGTTGCCCAAGAATCTATTGCGTTTGCAGGGCGTTATAAATTAAAAAATCTTGTTTTGTTGTGGGCTGATAATGGGCTTAGTATTGATGGGGTGGCTCAAAACGAAGTTGATGTTCCGTCGCGTATGGTGGCGGCCGGGTGGCGCGTTATTTCGATTGATGGTTATGATTTTGCCGCAATTAATCGCGCACTTAAAAATGCGACTAAGTCTGAAACACCTGTGTTTGTTCAATGTCGTACAGAATTGGGACGTGGTTCTTCGTTGGCGGGAAAATCGCAGGTGCATGGTTTTGCATTAGATGATGCAGAATTAATGGATTTAATTCAAAAAAATATTTCGCAAACGGGCGAACGCTTATGGGCAGATGTGGCAAAAAATAATACGGCTGTTTTTGTTGCGGGTGTCGGTGATGTGTTGCCGAACGTTGTTTTGCCGCCGCTTGGGAATGCGATTTCCACGCGTGAGTTGTCTGGAATTTATCTGCGTGAAATAATCAAGGCGGGCGCAAATGTTATTGGGGGTAGTGCGGATTTAGGTGGCAGTACAAATGTAAAAAATTCATTTGTTCGTGAAATTACACCGGATGATTTTACGGGAAATTATATAAATTATGGTGTGCGCGAACACGCAATGGGCGCAATTATGAATGGTATGGCGGCGTGTGGATTGCGTGTGTATGGTTCTACGTTTTTGGTGTTTAGTGATTATATGCGCCCAAGTATAAGATTGGCGGCAATTTCAGGGTTGCCGGTTGTTTATGTCTTTACGCATGATAGTGTTGCCGTTGGCGAAGATGGACCGACGCATCAACCAATTGAACAATTGCCTTCGTTGCGTATGATACCAAATTTAAATGTTTATCGTCCGTGTAATGGTGTTGAATTGATGTATTGTTGGCGACGTGCCTTGACGGATAATACAAAACCAAGTGCAATGATTTTATCGCGTCAGCATATTAAATTAATCCCAACCCCGTTGGGCGCGGATGTTGGTCGTGGGGCATATGTTATTCGTGGGGCGGCCGTAACACGTGTGCGCGCAACGATTATTGCCACAGGTAGCGAGGTGCCGCTTGCAATTGCAGTCGCAGAAAAACTGGGGAATTGGGTTCAGGTTGTGTCTATGCCATCTGTGGCGGATTTTAGAATGCAAGATGCGGAATATAAACAACAGATTTTACGTGGCTTTGTTGTTGCAATAGAAGCGTCTGCGTCTGCGCCGTGGTTTGAATTTGCAGATGCGGTTGTCGGGATAGATCGTTTTGGGTTGTCTGGTGATGGGGATGTGGTCTATTCTGAACTTGGTTTTAATG
>JAZRSI010000019.1:0-38730 GCA_045651445.1 Candidatus Enterousia sp.
TCTATCAAGTTAGGTGTTGTGGGGCCGTTTTGTTGATTTTGCGTTGAGGTTGTCTTGCAACGCGCTGAATTTGGGTTTTTAAGGCATTCTTTTTCAAGTCTTGCCTGTTCGATTTGTTGATGGCGTTCAAGATATGTCGCTTCGTCTTCGATTTCTATCTGTTGATATGCAGATGAATCTTTGAATGGTTCGTATCCAGCCGCCTTTATCGCCATACGTTCGGTAAATGACAAATCGTCCGCGGTCTTTGGAAACTGGGCCGCCGTCAATTCAGGCGCAGAATACATTTCAGATTGTAATTCTTGGATTTCGGCACGACGTTGTTCCATATCGCTTTTCCATTCGGGGACCGCAGGTTTCGGAAATTGTACCGTTACGTTATTGCCCATGCCATTTGCGTTCGGGTTTGGCGTGGTCGCCACTGGAAATGTGCCACGTTGTGCCGTCGCCCCCGCGTGCCCGTATTGTTTCCTATATTGCTCAAACGCGGTGTCCAGAAATCCCGCACAAGATGTTGCGTAATTACCACCAGGTAACCTGGATAATTGCAGCATTACCGCGGGTCTAACATCACTAAGTTGTTTAGAAATGCAATTGTTCATCGTGGAACATTGGGTGGCAATTAATGTAAAAACAATTGTTTGACAATCAGATGTTTCAACACTGGGACCCAATGCATAAACAGGTGTTGGCATACGTTGATTATATGCCGCGTCCTTGTTATAAAATGGATTTGATGAATATGTTTGAACGTTTTGAATCATACCATAGTCAGAAAAAGGCACCGCACAATGTGCAGATTGCATAAAATGCCACGAAAGTATGGCAAAAAGCGGTAATAACAACGCTTTGTTTGACTTCATTCTCTGTCCCATGGTCTAGATTTTATGTAATTATATCAAAAAATACAAACCAATGAAAGACAAAAATCCACCTAATAGAAAAAATGGTGCAAATGGTATGTATTTCTGTTTCTTGGCGCGCGCCCATATGGCGCCAGTAATGCATGCAATAATCAGTGTTATTGCCAAACCGTTTACGCCCAACCATAATCCGCCGACCCCGATTAGTTTTATGTCCCCCATTCCGATAGGACTTATTGCATTTGGTTCTTTTTTGCGCATAAAATAGTCAAATAAAAAACCGATAACGGACGCCAGCATATATCCAAATATACCACCAATAACGGCGTCTTGGATTGTTATTGGGTGTGAAAAAAACGCAACGTTTGTCAGCCCAATTAGCATTAATGGAAACAGGTATGCATCGGGAATAATTCTGCGGCGAAAGTCCGCAATAGATATTAATGTCGATAAAATTAGCGCCGTAAGCAGTAAAATAATAAAAAATATGTAGGAAATCATATTTTTCCCCCTTGCCTTTCGATTCGGATATGTGATACACTATGGTATTATAATGTATAACAAGGGTTTTGTAAAATGAGCAAGGGTTGGGATAATATAATGCTGAAAAAATTAAAGGCGTTGACTGGCAAGGGGCTTTCTACGTCCGAAATTGGCAAGCGTTTGGGAATGTCCAAAAATGCAATTGTTGGAAAATTAAATCGTTTGGGATGGAATGCCAAGGCGGGTGGTGCGGCGGTTGTGGCGGCACCTGTTGACAAGAAAGCAACGGCAAAAAAAGCAGATAAAAAAACCGTGGCCACACCCAAGAAGGTAACGACCACTAAAAAAGAAACGCCGGCCAAGAAAGTTGCAACCAAGGTTGCAAACGTTGTGGCAAAACCAAAAAAAGAAGTTAAAACAGAAAAAACTACAAAAGTATCCGCGACCAAGACAGATAGTAAAAATCTGGCGATGCACCAACGGATTATTCAACATTCGCTGGAAATGGCAAATTTGAAGCCTAATCAGTGTCGTTGGCCAATTGGGGATCCTGATTCTGAACATTTTCATTTTTGTGGCGAAACGGTCTTTGTTGGAAAGCCATATTGCTATGAACACTGCAAGCAGGCGTATCAGTTTGCGCCACCAAAAAAGAAATAATTATATAAATAGGGAACGTCTATGTCGAACGAGAGAGAGAATTTATTTCAACCATTGACATTCGCAGATTATAATATCGCGGGTAATGTATTTCGTGCATATTATGACGCAGACAAGAAAATGGTTTTTGTTGTCGATTATTATGTCGATGATTTAAAGCCTAATGTGTTGCTGGTGATAAATCCTGTTGGAAATCGCAAGTGGGATGATATCTTGATGAATGATTATGGGGTCGATTTGGAAACCGTTCGTCCCAAGAAAGATAATAAATATCAAAAACTTGATATAGAATACACCGGTTTGGCACAGTATGATGCGTTGGTTCGGGCATATGATGCCGATGAAAGTCTGGATTATGTGTTGGCGCAATTGAATGCATTTCGTCATGATGCGGCCAAACGTGCGGCAAATGAACGTTTGGGGGCGGCCGAATTAACGATTGAGCGTGCACAGGAAACAATTGAAAAGACCGCGGATACAATTACAGAATTACGTGATAAGTTAAAAAAACTGCGGGCAAAATTGGCTGATTTACGTCGTGGAATTGGACGCGAGCCAACCAAGCAGTCTGCGGCAAAAATTTTACGAACCGAAGCGCAGATTGAGGCTACGTCTGAAAAGTTAGAACGTGCAAAAAAACGTATGGAAAGCGCGCAACAACGCTTGGATAGTGCCCAAATAGAAGAAAAAAATGCGCGTAATATTCTTGGGGCATTGAATAAGATGGGTGTGCCTGCGATGCCAATGGTGGCAGATGTGGCGGTTGTTGAAACGCCTTCTGTGCCGGCGGTACAGGGCGAAGATGCAACTGATATAATTCCGTTTGATGAAGACATAGACAATGAACCAAAGGCGATGAATATGGCTGATGATGTGAAACCGTTGTTTGACGAAGATCCAAAAATATTGGATGAAGATATTGCTTTTAAACCGATTAATTTTGAGGCGCCAAAGGTTAGCGAAGATATCGCAGAAGAAGACAACACAGAAGATGATGTTGTGGAAGAAGAATATAATACTGCGCCATTGGTTCAACCATTGTCCTTTACGCCGCCTGTATCAATGACGCCGATTGATGAAGAAACCACAGATTATGTCGAAGATGTCCCAGCGCCGGTTGTGCGCCCGGTTTTGGATTCTATATCGCCAGTGGATTCGGGGGATGAAAATAACGCCCCTGTGGAGATTGATTCAGAACTGATGGCGGGATGGAATACACCAGTTGTGGAACCAGAAATCGAAGTTCCTGCCCCAGTTGTTCAGCCGGCGCAAGAAGAAGTGCCTGTTGTGGCGCCTGTGTCTGAAAGTATGCCAGAAGTTGCGGTTGCGCCTGTGGATTCTGGGTTCAGGCCCGTATCCCCTGTAACGGGTGAGGCACCAGTCCCCCCCGCAGATAATGCACAGGGACCACAAAAGCCTACGTTATTGTATTATGTGATGTTGTCTGTTTTGATTGTGTTGTCTATTTTTGCGTTGTGGATGTATCAAAATTCTGCGAATGATAATACACCTGAATTGCTTTCGAAAACAAATGATGTTGCGGTTGTGGAAACTGTTTCCGAAGATGTTGTGGCCCCTGCCCCAAGTCAGGTGGAAGTTTCGCAAGAAACACCGTTTATTGATGTTTCTGAACCAGAACCAGTTGTGCAGAATGCGCCTGTTGTGGTGTCTGAACCCGTTGTGCAAGAAGTTACGCCAGGACCAGTTGTTGAAGAACCTGTGGTTACACAGCCAGAACCAGAAAATACATCTATTACAGAAGAAGTGGTTGTAGAATCTGAACCTGTGGTAAGTGCGCCGGTTGAAGTTTCTGAACCAGAACCAGTGGTTGAAGGGCCGATGGTTGAAGAAACGGCAACAATTACAGAAGGTGTAGTTGAACCTGTCGCGGAACCAGATGTTGTGGTTGTGCCAGCCAGTGAAGAAGAAGTTTTGGCATTCAAGCCGGAATATAATGTTTCGCAAAATGAAAAAATGTTTGTCGCGGACGAAGGTTATGGTGTGTCTGATTCTGTGGTGGTTGTCCCAGAAGAATCAAACGATGCGATATACGAACAGGTCGTACAAGAAGAATTTATCGAAGAAGATAAATGTTCGGATGGAAATCCGCCTGATGAAAATGGGTGTTGTGCGGGTGAAAACCTGATGGATGTCGGTGGAGGTGTTTATCAGTGTTGCGCAGAAAGTACAGGCGAATGTTTTGATCCAATGCAAATATAAAAAAATCCCCAAAATGAGGATTTTTTTATCGGGCAACCGCGCCACGTAATGCGCTGTGGTGCATATAATCTTTTAGTTTGAAACCGTTTTCAGCGTGCCAGTTTAACATTCCACGCCAGTTTTCATCGGGAATTTCAACCGTTGGTAATTTATACGGTTTCCTGACCAGTTGTTCGCAGACTTGTGGAATATGGTTTGTATAAATGTGTGCATCGTGTAATTCGCCCTTTAAGATGTGGGGTTTAAGGCCGGCTTCCTTGGCGTATAATAACAATAATAATGCATAACTTGCAATGTTATACGGTATCCCTAAGAACATATCGCATGAACGTTGGGTCCATATTAATGATAATTTCCCATCACGTACAATTAATTGATGCATCATGTGGCATGGCGGTAATGCCATTTGTGGCATTGCGGTCGGATTCCAAGCGGATACAATTATTCTGCGGTCGTTTGGATTGTTTTTTAGTTTGTTGATTGCGTTGGCAACTTGATCGACGCCTGGATTTTTTGGATTAAAATTATCGGTTGGGTCTTTTTCAATGCGTTTTTCGTCCCATTGGTAATCGCCGCCAAAATGGCGCCATTGGAATCCATATATCGGCCCCAGGTCGCGTTCTTGGTCCATGATTGCGTTGCGGGTGGCGACCTTTATTAAATTATTTGGGGTTATGTTTAGGCGTTTTAGTGAATCCATTCGTGCGTTGTATTCTTGTTCAACTTTAATCGGGTTTGCCCATTCGTTCCATATTTTACATTTGCGGTCTTGTAACCATTTTTTGTCAGTTATGCCATGTAAGAAAAATTCTAGTTCTGTTGCAATATTTTTTAATCCCATTTTTTTAGTTGTGATAAGTGGAAATCCCGTATTCATATCGTGAACAAATGTTGCGCCGTACCCAAGACCAATGTCAGGGATGCCTGTGCGATTGTTGCGGGTGTCTTTTGAATTTTTATAAACGTTTTCGAGAATATCTAGATATGCTTTCATATTATGTCGCCTTTATAAAAAAACGCACCCGTTGGGGTTGGGGTGCGTTATGGTTCTTATTTTACAGGTGCTTGTTTGAACAAGTCGTCTGCTTTTACTTTCTTTTCCTTGGTTTTTACCTTGGTCAGCATTGCATCCAAGGCCTTGCGTTCAAACAGCATTCCGCGCAACATTGCCACAGCATTTTGATTCTTGTTATAGAATTCAAATATTTGTTTTGGATCTGGATAACGGGATGCTTCGGCCCAGATGGCTTGTTGCAGGTCATCGCGGGATACTTCTACTTTGTTTTGTGTACCCCATTCGGCCAATATAAGGCCCAATTTTACACGACGTTCTGCATCTTTGCGTTCTTGTTTTTCGTCCCATTTGTGTTCGCATTTCTTGTCGCCACAATGTGAATGGGAACGTTCAAATTCAGATTTTGCCATGTTGTATTCTTGTTCGACCAATGTTTCAGGTAAATCCAATTTTACTTTGTCGCCCAATACATCCAATAATTCGTTGCGCATATCCCGTTGTGCAACATCCGCATATTGGTCATTCAGGATTTTGCGAATGTGGTCTTTTAATGCATCAACGGATTCTTGACCAACTTGTTTTGCCAATTCGTCGTTTAATTCAGGTAGTATGTGTTTGCGAATTTCGTGAATTTCAACCGCAAAACGTGCGTCTTTGCCAGCCAAGTTTTCAGCGTGGTAATCAGATGGGAATTTTACGTTTACATCAAATTTATCGCCGGTTTTATGACCGATAATTTGATCTTCGAATCCTGGAATAAATGCGCCAGAACCCAAGATTAAGTGATGTTTTTTCGCCGCGCCGCCTTCGAAAGCATCATCACCGATGAAGCCTGTGAAGTCAATAACCGCTGTGTCGCCATTGGCCGCCGTGTATTTTTCGTCTTGTTTTTCGGCGGTACTGCGTGATTTGCGGATGTTTTCCAATGCTAAATCAACTTCTTTTTCATCTAGTTCTGCGACTTTCTTGGTTACAGTGATTTTTTCCAAATCGATTTCAGGTAATGTTGGTAAAATATCAAATTCCAATGAATATTGCGCGTCTTTGCCAATTTCCCAGCCTTCTAAATCAGCCTTTGGGGCACCTGCCAAGCGGATTTTTTTGTCTGCGATATAATCATTCAAGTCTTGGTTCATGATTTTATCAATAGCTTCGCCATATGCAGATGCATTGTATTTTTGACGCAGAATAGATAATGGTACTTTACCCTGACGGAAACCGGCCATTTTAACCTTCTTGCCGTATTCCATAAGGATTTCGTCGGCGGCAGCCTGCAATTTGTCCGCAGGGATTTCGCCAGTTACAGAATAATGTAAATCTTTGATTTTTTCTTTTTTGAACATGTGTTTTCCCCTAATTAATTAGAATCACCGTCTGATTATACACACATTTTTATTGAAAGCAATAATAAAAAAATCCCGCATATGCGGGATTGTGTTTGTTCATCAAACGTATTAACGTTTGCTGATTCCGTTCCCGTGCATTTTTTTTGCACGCCCGGAATGACAAATTGTATTATCCTGTGGATAATACAATAAAAAAACCGTTCCGAAGAACGGCTTTTTTGTTCATCAAACGTATTAACGTTTGCTGAACTGTGTGGAACGACGTGCCTTGCGGTAACCGTAATGCTTACGTTCAACAACGCGGCTATCGCGTGTCAAGAAGCCAGCGGCCTTTAACGCAGCGCGTAATTCTGGTTCGATTTTTTCCAACGCTTTGGAAATACCGTGTTTTACCGCGCCAGCCTGGCCGGATAAACCACCACCTTCGACCATTGCAACGATGTCATATGATGTTTCACGTTTTGTTACACCAAATGGTTGTGCAATAATCATCTGTAATACAGCACGACGGAAGTATTCAGCAGATGGTTTGCCATTAACTGTGATGTTGCCCTTGCCAGGCATTAAATATACGCGTGCAACGGAATCTTTACGTTTACCAGTTGCGTATGTTGCGTCTCTTAATTTTGGTGTCGCAACAGGTGCCTTCTTTGCAGTTGTTTTCTTTGCAGGGGCAGCCTTTTTAACTGTTTTTGTTGCTGTCTTTTTTGCTTCTGCCATTATTCGCCCCTTTTGTTTTTACGGTTCAAGCCTGCGAAATCAATAACTTGTGGGTTTTGTGCCGCATGTTTGTGTTCGCTGCCTGCATATACGTGAAGTTTTGTCAAACGTTGATTTGCCAATGCAACCGCTGTGCGACGACCCATCATACGTTTTACTGCGTTGAAAACCAATTTTTCTGGTTTTTCAGAACGCATCTGACCCAATGTGCGAGATTTCAAAGAACCTGTCCACAAAGAGTGCCAGAAGAAACGATCTTTGTCAGCTTTGTGCCCAGACAAAGCAACTTTGTCTGCGTTGATAATAATAACATGATCACCACAATCCATGTTTGGTGTCCATGTTGGCTTGTGCTTGCCACGCAGGATGTTTGCGGTATATGCCGCCAAACGACCCAATGTGCAATCAGTTGCGTCAATCAGATACCATTTGGCATCTAATTCGCACTTTTTTAACGATTTTGTCGCTGCCATTTTTGTTTTTCCTTGTTGTTTTATAAATTAAAGCGCGCACATTATGCCCTAACCCCGCAGAAAAGTCAAGGAAAATCTATGCGGTATTATTGTACCGCAATAAACAATAGGGTTGGTCTAATAAAACCTGCCTTTTTTTTAGGTATAATATTTGTGTTTGTTCTCGCTTTGAAAATATGCTATAATCAAGGAGTGAGAGAGAATAGTCTTTGCCCAAAAAGGTGGGTGTTAAGAAATTAAAAGGAAATAGTTCTGATGACAAATGAAGCAATGTAAATATTGGGTAACCAGGATGCTATGCGCAAGATTTAATCAGACAAATAAACAAGGAGGCAGATGATGACTAGTTTTATAACATGGCGTGCTAGTGATGTAGAGAAGGCGATTTTGGGTTTGCTACAGCAAATGTTGCCAAATACAAAAATGCAAGATTTTGAAAAAAAACGTGATATTAGAGAGATAAATCCGCCACGTGATGGGATTGCGTACGCGTGTGAATATCTGCTGGATATGAGAGGTGTGCATCTGGGAGTGGCGTCGGGCGATATAAAAATTGAACAATATTGGAACAAGGACGGGAATTGCATTGGTTTTATGTTTCAAGGTCAACAATATATGTTCGATAAGGAAAAATTGCCAGAACAAGCGCGTGATACCATTGTCCAGGCATTTAGAGACGGGCAAAGTCGCATTTTATCCAAAGTTCCTGAAAACAGCGAATTGGCAAAATATTTGGAACAATATCCAGATGCAATATTGACACAAGGGTCTGGTGGATGGTCAACGGAATTACCAAAAGATTTATATCCAGATTTGTGGTCATTCCAAAGGATACAAATGTGGAACAAAGATGGAAAACCAGGACCAGCACTAAAAGGTATGCAAAAAGAAATGTAGAAAAATGCCCCGTTTGGGGCATTTTTGTTGTTTTACATTTCAGACGGGATTTTTAGCCCCATTAAATCAATTGTTTTTGCCAGTGTTTCATAGGCGATTTTGGCAATGTGTAAGCGCCCTGCTCGCACTTCGACCGGCACATCATCACGCAGAATTGGGCAATTATGATAAAATGTATTTATCAATTGACACAAATCATATGCATAGTTTGCAATCATATCTGTGGCACGATTTTCAAACGCGCTGATAACTGTGCGTTCGAAATCCAGTATTCCAATTAATAAATTGCGTTCGTCTGTGGTCATTGGCATATATGTTGCGTCTGCATCAAATGTGGCGCGTTTTAATCCGCTGTTCAAACGGACCGCCGTGTACAAGATGTATGGGCCGGTGCGCCCTTCGAAACTGGTAACCGCAGATGGATCAAAGATATAATCAGAACGTACGTCGTGCATCAAATCATTGAATTTAACGGCCGCCAGCGCAATAATGCTGATTGTGTCAGCGCTAAGTTTTTTGCCGGATTCTGCAACGCGTGCCGCGACCGCTTCGTTGGCGATGTCCAGAACATCATCCAAAGTTGCAGCATTGCCATCGCGAGTTTTAAATGGTTTCCCGTCACGGCCGTTGATTGTACCGTATCCAATATGTTCCAGATTTTCATAACTGTAAATTCCAGACATTTCTGCAACGCGGAATAACTGTTCAAAGTGCAGACCTTGGCGTTGGTCTGTGAAATATACGATTTTATTTGGGTTGTCTGTCTGTTTTCTGCAATATATAGCAGCCAAGTCTGTTGAATCGTATGTGTCGGCCCCGCGTGAATCCAACCACATATAAGGAGGCATAGGCTTGTTATCTGTTTCGCGTTTTACAACGATTATTTGGGCGCCGTCGCTTTCTTCTATCAGATTTTTTGCGGTTAATATCTTTTCGATTTCATCTAAGTATTTTGCCGCGTTGCGTTCGCCCAGATTGTAATCAAATGGCAAAATGTTTAAACGTTGGACCGTTGCGTACATCATATCCATAGAAATCGCCAAGAATTTTTCAAATAACGCAAAATAACCCGCGTGTCCGTTTTGGAACAAAGCCTTGATTTGCTGGGCGTGCGCCTGGAATTGTGGGTCTTGTTTTGCCAATGCGCTGGCTGCAGGATAATATGTGTTTAATTCAACTGGGTCCAAATCAAAGTCCACTGGTTTTGTTGGGTCAAAATCTTCTTGAAAATAAGGTAATTCGGGGTGTAATTTTTCAATCCACGCGATAATCAGCGCCATCGGTTTGCCCCAGTCGCCAATATGATTCCAAGAATATGTTGTGTGCCCCAATGCGCGCGCAATTCTGTTAAATGTGTCGCCAACAATAGATGTGCGCAAATGTCCAATGTGCAGCGTCTTTGCAACATTGTATGCGCCATAGTCTAAATCAATTGTTTGTGGGTTGTCAGATTTTGGGTTTTGTGGTTCTGTGGCAGAAGCCCATATAAATTCATCTTTTAATTTTATATTGATGAATCCGGGACCTGCGACAGATGTTTCCGCCACAAATGGCAATTCCGCCAGTTTTGGTGCGATTTCGGTTGCTAATTCGCGTGGGTTTTTGCCAGCGGATTTTGCCATAACCATTGCCGCGTTTGTGGAAAAATCACCAAATTCGCGGTTGCGTGGTACTTCTAGATTAACTTTTGTGCCCAGTTTTTCATTTACTGCGTTTGATACGTATTTATACAAGTTCATTTTTATGCTCTTTTTAAAATATATTTTTATATTGGTAATACAATTCTTACTTTTAATCCGCCCAATTCGCTATCTTCCAAGAATAATTGTCCGCCGTGGTTTTCGATTGCAGTTTGGGCGATGGATAACCCTAGTCCTGTGCCGCCTGTGTCGGCACGTCGTGCATCGTCAAGACGTACAAATGGTCGCAATGCATCCTTTTTGCGGTCATCTGGGATTCCGATACCGTCATCTTCGATTGTGATTTCGATTTGTTCATCAGAATCAATTTCGGTTATTTTTATCGTTTTCTTGGCATAGCGGGCCGCGTTATCAATAATATTGCTGAATGCACTGGCCAATGCCATTGGACGCGCATAGAATTGCGCAGGTGTATCTGGAAAGTTTGTTTCAATATTTTTTTCTGGCGCGGCATCGCGTGCAAGACGTGTTAGCATAGGTGGCAATTCAATTGCTTGTTCTATTTCTGGGGCTTCGCCACGCGCAAATGCCAGATATCCGTTAATCATTTCGGTCATTCTGTCTATGTCGCGAATAAGATCTGTGTCGGTTGCAGTTTTCGTTTCGACTGATAAACGCATACGGGTTAGTGGCGCTTTTAAGTCATGGCTGACCGCGTTTAACATATCTGTACGTGTGCGATTGTATCTGTCCAGACGTTCCTTCATTGTTATCATTGATTTTGCGGCTTCGCGGATTTCTTTGGAACCATTTGGTTCAAATCCGGGTGCATCAAGACCACGTCCAAAACGACTGGCGGCCTTGGCAATACGGCGTATGCTGCGTGTGTGCATAATTATAAATGGTGATATTAATATGGATACAATTAAAATTGACCCAATTAGCCATATGATAAACACTTCTGTACTGGTCGAATATATGCGGTACAAAGATGTCCCAAATGTTGCAATTTTGTTGTCTTTGGTTGGAATGTCGATAAAAACCAAACGTTTGCCCTTGTCCATATATAATTGTGCGGGACGTTTTAAGCGTTTGGATAATTCAGATGCTAATTTACCCGTTTCGTGCGCCTTGTTGTCGTTGTGTTTTGGGCGATTTAATTTTTCATTAAATGTAACATTTATCCCGATGTCGCGGGCCATTCTTTGAACAGATGCGTCGTCGCCTGAATCCAAGAAATTCATCATAGTTGTTATTTCGCCCGCCAATGTGCGCGCCAATGTGTCGTGTACGCGCGACCAATGATTGCCAAAGAATGCGTTGGCAACAATTACCTGGGCGATTACAAGCGGAATAAGTATCATTAATATTGTGCGCCATAAAAAAGAACGTGGTATCAATCGCATATTGTGTCCATTTTGTTGTCGGGTTGTGATGATGTTTTATTTATTAATTTATATCCCGCACCCCGAATAGTTATTATGTCTAAGTTAGATAATACTATATTTAATTTGTTGCGCAAGCGTTTTGCAACCATTGGCGGCGCAGGAACAATATTGCCTATTGGGGTTGTAAGTTTACGTAATAATTTCTTTTCTTCGCCAGACAATGCCAATATTTTTGCCGTGCCAGATTTTGATATATAAAATTCATTATCAATATAAGTCAGGTTATTAGATATTGTTTTTTCTGTGCCAGAATCCCTTTTTAGAATATTATTCAAGCGTAATATTAATTCGCGCATCTGAAATGGTTTTGCCAAATAATCGTTGGCCCCATGTGTCAGGCCGTCTATTGTGTTTTCCGCACCTGTCATCGCAGTCAGCATTAATATAGGTGTCGTATCGCCGCCAGAACGCATTTGTTTCAGAAAAGATAAACCGTCTTGTCCGGTCATCATTCTATCCAAGATAATACCATCAACAGATATTCTGGATAAGATATCGGTGGCGACTTCTGCGGATTGTGCGGTTAGAATATTAAAATCTTCGTTACGCAACCCTTGGGCCAAGGTGTTGCGCAAGACGTCGTCATCGTCAATAATAAGAATCGTTTTTTTCATTTGCGTTATGATTTCAGTGTATCGATTCCTGATTTCTGGAATCATAAACCATAAATCAGAAATCGCAAATTATTTTTTCAGTGGTTGTACCGCATATTCGCCAGGTTGGATGGTGCGCATCGAATTGCTTGGCCCTATTATGTCTTCTTCTTCGACTTCGATAGATTCTGTGGTGGTTGCACGGAATGTCATACCGCTGGTTGCGAATTCCGTTTTAAATAATGCGTATCCTGTGCCACCACCAGTCGTTGGCCCTTGCATTCCCAAAGAATAATATCCACCCAAAATGCCATAGTCCAAGTCAATGTAGTCAATGCTGACGATTAAAGATACACTGCTGATGCCATCACTGGTCATATTACAGGAAAATTCGCGGTTGGATAAAACGGCTTCGGAATTAATGGGTACCATTATGTCCATAACAGTTGGTTCACAACGTCTGTCAATTCCATTAACCAAAAATTCGTAAGTCATACCAACTGTTGCCTTGGATAGGCCCGTTGAAACACTGACTTGTGAAATTGTCGCCTTGGGGATTTTGACCATCGCGTTTGCAATACCGCTACGAACAGGGAAAGATATCCCAGATTGCAAGCAATCGCGTGAAAAAGGATCGGCTTCGCAAATATAAACGCGTGAGTGCGCGTTCATCATGAACATATTAGATAGACTATTAAATAAAAATGTGCGTGTAATACGGTCGTTCAAGCGTGTGCAACCAAAGTTACGACAAATAACCATAGGACGGTTTGCAAACATTACGCCGGGATGCTGACGTTCTTCGGCCATACGGGCATTGATAATGTTCTTGTCATAATCAAGACTGTCTGCGCGTTCCATAAATTCTGTTTCTGGAATGAAATTAGGATCGTCTGGGTATGCGTAATACGACTGAACAGGTGTTTTAGTGTAGATGGTTTGGTATTCTTCCTGATAGACTTCTTGGGCCGCATAGGCAGAAAATCCCGCAAAAATAGAACAAATTGCAATAAAAATTGATATCAACATTATATGACCTCTGGTTCTCCTTGGGTAAATCATAAAACATTTTAACTAATTGTGTCAAAGCAAAAATATTTTTATTGAAATTTGATGTGCGTTTGTTCTAAGTTAGTGATAATTAATTATGTAAAAAAAGGAAATAAGTTATGGTTGATATCATAATTTCTGGGGAAAATGGTAAATTACACGCTGTGTATCATAAGTCTGCCCAAGAAGCGGCGCCTTTGGCGGTTATTCTATCTGGGAATCCACGTCAGAAGTTTCATATGAACGACAGGGTTTCTTATGCGATGTTCCGTGCGTTTATGGATATTGGTTTTTCCGTTGTGCGTTTCAATTATCGTGGTGTTGGGGATTCCGATGGTGTAATTGGCACGACGTCTGAGAATATGCTTGACATCGCAACTGTAATTGATTGGATTCAAAATCATAACGAAGATAGTGATAAAATCTGGTTGGCGGGGAATCATTTGGGGGCGTGGTATGTTTTACAGGCTATGATGCGCCGACCTGAAATTTCTGGGTTTGCGCTGGTGTCGCCAGATACAACGATTTCTGACTTTGCATTTTTGTCCCCACGTCCAAATCGTGGATTGTTATTGCAGGGTGCCGCAGAAACAGATGAAGCGCGCGCGTTTGCAACACACCTGACCCAGGTTTTGAAAAAGCAAGCGCAGATAGACTTGGAAACAATTCGGGTCAAGGGTGCAGATGCTTTATATAGTCAACCGGCGGATTTGCGTCAGATGTATAATGATTTAAAGGCCTATGTGGGACGTGAAAACGCAGAAGATAAGTTGTTGTAATTATGCAAAACAAAGAACGTTTTTTGGATGCAAATATTCCAGATGATATGGCGGCGACTATTCGTCCGCGTACGTTGTCTGATTTTATTGGTCATGATAGTTTAAAGCAGAATTTGTCTGTGTTCGTGTCGGGTGCGCGTTCGCGTGGCGAAGCAATGGATCATGTCTTGTTGTATGGCCCCCCAGGGCTTGGGAAAACGACATTGGCGCATATTGTCGCAAATGAATTGGGAACAAATTTTCGCGCGACGGCGGCGCCTATGTTGACAAAACAAGGTGATTTGGCGGCGATATTAACATCGCTTGAGCCAATGGATGTTTTGTTTATTGATGAAATTCATCGTTTGCCAACGGCAATTGAAGAAGTTCTGTATTCTGCGATGGAAGATTTCAAATTGGATATTATGTTGGGCGAAGGGCCAAGTGCCAAAAGTGTGCGAATTGACCTGCCCCCATTTACGTTGGTTGGGGCGACGACACGTACGGGGTTGTTGTCTAATCCTTTGCGCGACCGATTTG
Organism: Candidatus Enterousia sp.; assembly: GCA_045651445.1. Classification (GTDB taxonomy): domain Bacteria; phylum Pseudomonadota; class Alphaproteobacteria; order Rs-D84; family Rs-D84; genus Enterousia. Next base: position 14,707 of record JAZRSI010000019.1, read on the forward strand.
GTATTGATTTACGTTTGACGTTTTATTCGCCCGAAGATTTGGCAAGAATTATTGAACGTAGCGCAAATATTTTGGGAATGCCAATTGATGCACAAGGTGCGTTAATGCTGGCGAAATCTGCACGTGGGACACCGCGTATTGCAAATCGTCTGTTAAAGCGCGCGCGTGATTTTGCAGGGGCGTTGTCAAAAAGTCAAATAACCGCCGATATTATCAAAACAACCCTGTTCCAATTGCATATTGACGAATGTGGTTTGGATGAAATTGACCGCGAATATATGAATACGATTATAAAGTTCTATGCGGGTGGTCCTGTTGGGATTGAAAATCTGGCGGCGGCATTATCAGAACCGGCGGACACAATCGAAGATGTGATTGAACCATACTTGATGCAGCTTGGGTTTGTTCAGCGTACACCACGCGGTCGTGTTATTACAGATTTAGGGTATGCGCATCTGGGACTGGAAAAATGAAAAAAATCATAGATTTTTTTGCCATCGCAGAAAAATTAGAGTGCGAATATCGTCTGACCCGTATGTCGGATGGTATGCCCCAGGCAGTTGCATCACATTCGTGGAATATGGCGATGATGGCGATGGTATTGCAGCCCTATTTCCAAAATGATTATGATATGCAACGCGTTATAGAATTGTGTTTAATTCACGATTTGCCCGAAGCGATTTCACACGATGTGCCGTTGCATAAACAAACACCCCAGGTGCGTCTGGAAAAGCATACCGCAGAAACAGCAGCAATAAAACAAATTATGGATATTGTGCAGAACGAACGTATTGCGGGGTTGTTTGCGGAATACGATGCGCGGCAATCCCCAGAATCACAACTGGTCAAGGCGTTGGATGTTATGGATACAGGTGTTCAACATATGTGCGCCAAGGATTTGGCGTATATTAGCAGTTTTGATAATGGTTTTTATTGGAAATTATTCTTTGGTGATGAATTTGCCAAAATATTTGATTTTGAGCCTGTATTGCGACGTGTTTTGGATGAAATCCGTGGCTGTGTATCGAAACGATTAAAAGAAGAATTGAATATTGATGTGGGGGATTTTGTAAAATGAAAGTGCATAAATTTCCGTTCACAATTGCATATGCCGATACCGATGCCGAAGGGATTGTTTATCATGCGCGATACCTTGAAATCGCAGAACGTGCGCGTATGAATTGGCTGCGCGGACATGTGGTTGTTGGCGATGATATTGGTTTTGTCGTACGTGAATTAAATATTAAATATATGGCACCGTTATATGCGGGGGAAGATTTATTTGTTGAAACACAAATGGTGGACGTTGGGGCGGCCGTTGTAAAAATTGAACAAAAATTCGTGAAAGATGGGATTGTTTGTGCTATAATAAACCTAAAAGTGGCTTATTTGGGGGCTGATATGCGTCCTAAACGAATTCCGTCTGAATTTATCGACGGTTTGGTATAAAAATAAAAGGCAAGGAAGGTAAAAATGGGAAATAATTTTTCGTTATTAAGTTTGTTCACAAGTGATGTGATGACAATCTTTGTATCGTTGGTGTTGGTTGGTTTTAGTGTTTTTTCATGGGCGGTAATTATTGAAAAAATTCGTCTGTGGAAAATTGTAAAACGCAATCCTGTTTCTGTTAAGGTGGATAGTAATCTTGATACCTTTGCGGACAAGGCAATTAAACCATTTGATAAAAATTTATGGTTTTTGTCGATGGTTGCGTATATTTCACCCTTTATCGGTTTGTTTGGGACAGTTTGGGGGGTTATGGATTCGTTTGCGTCAATTGGCGTTAATCAATCGGTAAGCATTGGTGTTATTGCGCCTGGGTTGGCGGTGGCATTGGGGACGACCGCGTTGGGGTTAATTGCGGCTGTGCCTGCGGCAATCGCGCATCAGTCGTTTGCAAAAAAGTCAGATGATTTATATGACAAATTGGTTCAAGACGTGCGTGAAATTAAGTGTAAAAAATAATTTGGGGGATTTTATAAATGTCTAGAATAAGACGTAGGCAATCAGATGGTGGAATTCAGTTAACGCCAATGATTGATGTTATGACGGTGTTATTGGCGGTATTTATGGTTACAACCCCAATGATGACGACCGGAATAGATTTAGAACTGCCGCGCGCCGGCGCATCTGCGATGACGGGAAACGATCATGCTATTCAGATTAGTGTTGATGCAAATGGTAATTATTATTTGTCTGAAATGAAACTGACACGTGATGATGTTGTAAAGCGTGCAGTGGCAATGCGTGGTGAAAATCCTAATTTGACGATAATGATAAGTGGGGATACGCATACTGATTATGGTGCGGTTATGTCTATGATGGGGCGGTTAAAGGATGCCGGTTTTCAAAAGGTAGGTTTGCGTACACAGCCTGAATAAAAATGAATAAACGTTGGAAAAGATTTAATTCAGAAAATTTATTAATGTCGATTTGTGGACATTTGTTTTTGGTGGCAATAATGATTGCGTCGGTTGCAATTGTTTTGGAACGTGCGCAGTTGGTCGCACCTGACAGAATTCAAATAATTGAAATCGATTTAGATGATATCAAGGTTTCGGGGGATGAAACAAAATTGTATAATGTTGGAAATCCCGAACCAAAACAGCAGGCAGAAAAGCAGACGTCTGCAAAAAAAGATAAACAAGTAGAAAGTATAGAAAAAGTTGAAATCGAAAAACCAACATTGGTTGACGAAGAAGAAAAGAAAGAAGATTTAGAAAAAGAAGATAAAGACATCACGAACAAAGAAGAAAAGAAGATAGAAAACGCCCCAAAGAAAAAGAAAGTAATTCGCGTCAATCGCGAGGTTTTATCACTGGACCGTACGTTGACGGTTTCTGTGGTGGATGCGTTGCGTGTTGCAATGACACGTTGTTGGGTAATTGATAGTGCGCGTCCCGATATTGCGGATATTCGTGCAGTTGCGCATTTGAAGATGCGTAAAAATGGAACGGTTCAGGATGTTTGGTTTGAATCTGAATCGCGTGCAGAAACAGATGCGGGGTTTTCATATGTCCTTGAAACGATTAAATCTGCGATTAATGTTTGTCAGCCATTTCGTATGTTACCACAAAATGAATTTGACAAATGGCAAAAAATACAGTTAACTTTCTATCCGACACAGGGTAAGGTTATGTAAGTTCATAAAACCAAGTGGAGAGAGTACGAACACGAGGTTATATTATGACAGATTGGTATTCTGAAAACTGGTATCAGGCAACGGAAAAGTTTTTCAAGGCGGCACAACAGCGTGGCGAATTAAAGTGGTGCAGCGCAAATAATCATAGTTTCGATATTCCCTATGTAAAAATCGGGAATGGCCCAAACAAGGTCGTTATAAATTCCGGTGTTCATGGAATCGAAGGATATTTTGGCAGTGCGGCGCAAAATATGTTCTTGGATACGTTTGGGGCAACCCTGCCACAAGAATTGTTGGCGCATTATACTTTTGTTTTAATCCATGTGATTAATGGTTGGGGAATGCAAAATCGTATGCGTGAAGTCATGGATACAACGCGTGGCGGCTTGGTTGATTTAAATCGTAATTTCGGGGTCGATTTCGAAAATAAAAGCGCCCTGCCCCAAAATCCAAAGTATAATATTGCGCATGATTTATTATTGTCAAAACCTGATAAAGTCGAAAAGAAAAATGCTATCAAGGAATTCCGCAGTAATCATTTGAAAGATGGTGTTTGGTCCGCAATTGCCAATGGGCAATATGTGCATCCGTATGGGTTGTTTTATGGTGGTGCCGCGCCAATGACTGAAAATAAGATGACAATGAAAATTTATGATGAAATTATGCAGGATGCTGCGTCCCTGATTTCAATTGGATTGCATACCGGGTTGGGCAAATTTGACAGAAAAAATGGGATTGTTTCGTCTGATTTGTTGGTTTCGCATCCGAAAAATCATAAGAATACTAAATTTTTCCAAAATGTTTTTTCTAAAACAAATATCGTTCACGATGACAAGGCTGTAAATGGGCCAACATTGTTGGGGGATTTGGTGGATTGTTTGGAAAGCAGATATGGTGGTAAAAATGGTGTGCCGGTATATACCGCGGATTTCGAAATCGGAACTGGCGAATATCCAATTATGTCCCCAATATACAAGCGTATGGATATGGGGGATGCGCGTTATGATTTGTTAAAATATGGGAAAATTAATCCGCAAACGTGGAATAATTTAACAGAAAGTTGGTACCCATCAGATATAAAATGGCGTAATGCCGCATTGCGACGCGCGTTTATCATGTATGCAGAATTGCTGTATTATTTAGGTAAAGTTGAAAAAATTAAAAGAAATATAAAATAAAAAAATCACGCGCCCTTGGGCGCGTGTTGAAGATAAACATATAAGCCGGATTCTGTCATGCCGTGGCCCAGTATGTTTCGCATACCGCACCACGGTAGTAGGCATGATTAATCTGCATATCACATTACTGTGTATGTCAAGCCTTCTACCCGCCCCCAATGTGGGACACATATGCGGGGGCCTATTTGAAGTTGCTGCACGTAGAGATTGCCCGTTTCACTCGAATTTAATCGTTTCGTCACTGTTGCTCTAATCGTCGGGTCGCCCCGCCTGGTAAATTAGCCAGTACGCTGTCCCATGCAGTCCGGACTTTCCTCTGACCAAGGTCAGCCATGCCCCGTTTATCTTGCGGGGTTATATTAGCATTTTGAAAAGTTTTTTCAATGATTTTTTATTCGCCTGATTTACGTGCCATGCCCAATGCGTGGCGTAGGGCTTGTTCCGCAATTTGGCGGATTTTTGGCGCAAATGTGCGCATATTCATCGTGTCTGCAACGGTATTGCCGAAAATTCGTGCAATATTTTCAATTTGGGTTGGTGCAATAATAAAAACGTCGCTGGTAATGTTTTCTGGATTTAATTTTTGAACTGGTTCACGCATGTCGCCCCCCTGATTTCGCGTATGAATAAAAGATTTTTTTCTTCTATGACTTGTTATTGTCTTTTATGCTTATTATATCATAAAGTAACTTGACCGCAAGGCACAAAATTGCTATAAGTTTGGTGATAAATAAGGGAAAAAGGTATGATTAAAAACGTAATTGGTAAAATTTTAGGGTCTGCAAATGACAGATTGATTAAAAGTTATGACAAAACAGTGTCTTTGATTCATGATTTAGAACCTAAATATCATGAAATGACAGACGAACAACTGCGCGAACAAACGGATGTTTTGCGCGCACGGTTGGCCGCGGGGGACAAAGAAAAAGATATCCTGCCGGATGCATTCGCCCTGGTGCGCGAGGCATCTATTCGTACTATCGGATTGCGGCATTTTAATGTTCAGATGATTGGTGGTATGGTGCTGACAAATGGGCAGATTTCAGAAATGAAAACCGGTGAAGGTAAAACATTGGTGGCAACACTTGCAATGTATTTGAAGGCATTACATGGCAAGGGGGCGCATCTGATTACTGTGAATGATTACCTGGCGTCGCGTGATGCCGAATGGATGGGTGAAATTTATCGTTTCTTGGGCTTGACGGTCGGGATTATTCAGCACGATATGACTGACGATGAACGACGTGCCGCGTATGCGTGTGATATTACATATGTAACAAATTCTGAATTGGGCTTTGATTATCTGCGTGATAATATGAAATTTACAAAAAAACAGCAGGTTTTGCGGCCGTTCTTTTTCGCAATTGTTGACGAAGTAGATAGTATTTTAATTGACGAAGCACGTACACCGTTGATTATCTCGGGACCGGCCGAAGATACAAGTGAACTGTATGCCAAGGTTGATGCCGTTGTTGCACAATTCACAGAAACTGATTTCAAAAAAGACGAAAAGGACAGACATGTTACATTGACTGAATCGGGCGCAGATACCGCAACACGTTTGTTAAAAGAAGCGGATTTGTTAATCGGCGATAATTTGTATGCGTCTGAAAATGCGGCACTGGTTATGCATATTCAGCAGTCTTTGTTGGCGCATCATTTATATCAGAAAAATGTAAATTATGTTGTGCGTAATGGTGAAATTTTAATCGTTGATGAATTTACTGGTCGTGTTATGTCGGGACGTCGTTTTGGCAAGGGACTGCATCAAGCGATTGAGGCCAAGGAACATGTTCGCGTTCAGCCTGAAAATCAGACTGTATCAAGTATTTCTTATCAGAATTTGTTCCGTTTGTATCCGACCTTGTCCGGTATGACGGGTACTGCGATGACAGAAGCCGCAGAATTTGAAGAAATTTACAAATTGCGTGTGGTTTCAATCCCAACAAATCGTCCTGTGGCACGTAATGATCATCATGATGAAATTTATCGTAACAAGGATGAAAAATATGATGCTATCTTGAAACAAATTTCAGAATGTGTTGCAAAAAAGCAACCTGTTTTGGTTGGTACTGTTTCAATTGAAAAGTCCGAAGAATTGGCCGCAATTGTTCGTAAAAAATTAGGTATTGAACCGGCGGTTCTAAATGCAAAACACCACGAATCTGAAGCGAAAATTGTCGCGCAAGCTGGTGCCCCAGGGGCGGTTACAATCGCAACAAATATGGCGGGGCGTGGAACCGATATTAAATTGGGCGGTAATGCCGAAGAATTAATCGCTGCATTGGATAAAGATGCGCCTGATTTTGAAGAAAAGAAAAAAGAAATATATGAAAAGATAGAAGCAAATAAAAAACAGGTTCTTGACGCTGGTGGATTGTACGTTATTGGTACAGAACGTCATGAATCACGTCGTATTGATAATCAATTGCGCGGTCGTTCGGGCCGTCAAGGGGATCCAGGGGATTCAAAGTTCTTTCTGGCGCTGGATGATGATTTAATGCGTATATTTGGCGCGGCGCGTTTGCAAGGAATGCTGACAACGTTGGGGTTAAAAACAGGCGAAGCGATTACGCACCCTTGGATTACCAAGGCATTAGAAAAGGCGCAAAAACGTGTAGAAGCACGTTATTTCGAAGCGCGTAAAGAATTGCTGAAATATGATGACGTTATGAACGAACAACGTAATGTTATTTATAAGCAGCGTGATGATTTGATGATTTCAGAAGACTTGTCATCGTTGGCGCGTGAATTAATTGGGGATGTTGTTGAAATTATCTGTGAAAATAGTATCCCTGAAAAAGGAACGCCTGCGGATTGGAATATCGAAGGTATTCATAATGCGATGAAGCGTGTTTTTGCACTGGATATTACAGATATTGAAAAGTGGAAAACAGATGAACAAATTACAGAACGCAAGGCTTTTGAAGTTCTGAATAATCTGGCATTACGTAGATATGAACAACAGGCAAATAAATATGGCCCAGAATTAATGCAGATGGCATCGCGTCAGATGATGTTGGGCGCATTGGATGCGGTTTGGAAAAAACATTTACAACAAATGGATTATTTGCAAAGCGCGATTGGATTGCGTGGATATGCTCAGAAAAATCCATTGTATGAATACAAGCGCGAGGCCTTGGAATTATTTAAGAATACGGTAAATAATTTCAAAATTATGTCTATTTCGTATATTTGTCGTATGGAATTAACACGTGAAGATGTTGCCGCGACAGAGGCCGCACGCGCTAAACACGATGCAGGATTAAATCAGGCAGCGGGTATGGAATCGCGTCGTAATGCGCCCTGCCCGTGTGGTTCTGGGTTAAAGTTCAAGCATTGTTGTGGTAAATTGCACTAATATTAGTGCAATTTACTTGTATTTAATTTTTTGCTGATTTTTTTGAAAGGGGACAAGGGGTTATGCAGCAATTTATTCATCTTCGCACACATTCAAGGTTTTCTGTCGGGGCCAGTACACTGACGATTAAGCAATTGCCAAAATTATGTCAGGGGGCGGGAATGTTCGCGTGTGCGTTGACTGATACAAATTTAATGTCTGGGTGCGCAGAATTTTCTGATGTTATGCCCAAGGATAAATTGCAGCCAATTATTGGAATTGAAATAACTTTGAATCAGCATAACGTTGATCCAAAAATGTTGCGCATAGAATCTTTGTCAAAGATTGTTTTGTTGGCGCAAAATCACCAAGGGTATTTAAACTTGTGTGATTTAAATCGAATAATGTATATGCGAAGTGAAAATCGTCATCTTGGGGCGTTTGTTTCGTTTGATGAATTGTCTGCGCATAGTAACGGTTTGATTTGTTTGTCGGGGGCGCATTTGGGCCCTATTGGGATGGCGATTTTAAATGGCCAAGAAGATACCGCCCAAACATTAACAAAAAAATTATTAGATATCTTTGGCGATAGATTTTATATGGAAATTCAACGTCATGGTTTGGAAAATGAAATCAAGACGGAACCTGCTTTTTTGAAACTGGCACGCGAATTAAATATCCCAATTGTCGCAACAAATGATGTTTGTTTTGCGTCTGATAAAGATTATGAATCTGCGGATGCGTTAAGTTGTGTGTTGGGACAAACCAAAGTTATTGACCCCGAAAGACCACGCAAGTCATCTGAACAATATTTTAAATCGTATGAAGAAATGGCAGAAATTTTTTCTGACCTGCCAGAGGCAATAGAAAATACAGTTGTTATTGCGCAACGTTGTGGGTTCTTGGTAAACGTTCATGAAAAACCACTATTGCCGCGATTTGGTGATGATTTGGAAACAGAATGTAAAATGTTGCGCGATAATACAATGAACGGATTAAAGCGCAGGCTTGAACAACACGGAATTACAGATACCGCCCCGTATTATGAACAGGCAGAATTTGAATTGGGGGTTATTATCGGTATGGGATTCCCTGGGTATTTCTTAATCGTTGCGGATTATATTGATTGGTGCAGAAATAACGATGTTTTGACTGGGCCTGGACGCGGTTCTGGGGCGGGATCTATTGTTGCGTGGGCGTTGGGTATCACAAATGTTGACCCGTTAAAGTATGGGTTGCTGTTTGAAAGATTCTTGAACCCTGATCGTATTTCTATGCCGGACTTTGACGTGGACTTTGAGCCGACGGGAATAGAAAAAGTTTTGAATTATGTTTGTGAAAAATACGGACACGATTCTGTGTGCAGAATTATTACTTTTGGTAGTTTGCAGGCCCGTGGGGCAATTCGTGATATTGGTCGAGTCTATGGTATGCCCTATTCTAAATCTGATAGATTGTCTAAACTTATTCCGCAAGATGCCAAGACACTGAAAGATGCGGTTGGTATGTCAACGGAAATTCAAGATATTTTAAACAATGATGAAGACTTGAACAAGGTTGTAACAGTCGCAGAAGAATTAGAAGGTTCTTTGCGTAATTTGGGACAACATGCGTGCGGGGTTGTTATTGGGGATAGACCTACTACTAAAATTGCACCGGTTTATCGTGATCCGGCCAACCCTTTGCCGTCGTGTCAATATGACGGTAAGTATCTGGAAAAATCAGGATTGATTAAGTTTGACTTCTTGGGATTGGAAACGTTGGTTGTGTTGAAATATGCCACGCGTTTAATTCAGCGAACACGGGGTATTAATATTGATTTGGATCAAATCCCAACGGATGATGCAAAAACTATGCGTTTATGGCAGCAAGGATTAACCGAAGGAATATTCCAATTTGATGCCCCGTTTGTTCAACAGACATTGCGCAAAATGCATCCGACAAGTTTCTTGGAAATTTCTGCGTTAAATGCGTTAAATCGTCCGGGACCAATTGCGTTTATCCCGCAATTTATTGCGCGTATGCATGGCGAAGAATCTATCGAATATGTACATCCACGTGCGGAATCGATATTAAAGGAAACTTATGGAATTATTGTTTATCAAGAACAGGTTATGCAATTGACCCGTGTGCTGGCGGGCTTTACACGTGGGCAATCTGATAACGTGCGCAAAGCAATGGGTAAAAAGATTATTGCGATGCTTGATGAACTTGAAGGCAAATTTTATGAAGGATGCGAAAAAGAAGGCACTTTGGACAGAGATACTGCAAAAGATTTATGGGAAAAGTTCAAGGATTTTGCAAAGTATGCCTTTAATAAATCGCACGCAATTGCGTATTCGATTGTTGCAAATCAATGTGCGTATTTAAAGGCGAATTATACACCTGAATTCTTGGCGGCTTCGATGTCAAGTAATTTAAATGATACGGATCAATTGGCAATATTTGTTGATGACGCAAAGACGAATTTTGGAATTCAAATTGTTGCCCCAGATATCAATCAAAGTGAATCTTTGTTCACGGTTCGTGATGGCAAGATTATTTATGGATTGGCCGCCTTGAAGGGGGTTGGTGCAGTCGCCACGGATGCAATTGTTGCAGAACGTAACGCAAACGGAAAATTCAAGAACTTGACCGATTTTGCAAAACGTTGTTCTGGAATTGTTAATAAGCGTATATTAGAAGCCTTTGCGAAAACTGGGGTTTTGGATTCGTTGGAACCCAATCGTGCCGCGATATTCTTAAATGCGGATGCGATATTGTCATACGGCGCTAAATCGCGTGATGGCGCAAATATGTTATCGTTGTTTGCAAATACCGTCGAAGACGATGTTAGCGAAGATAGGTTGCGTAAAAATTTGCCAAAGACAACGCCATGGACATTTGGACAGAAACTAGAAAACGAATTGTCTGCGCTTGGGTTCTATATTTCTGCCCATCCGCTGGATCAATACAAGCATTTAATTGCACGGGCCAACCTTGCCACAAGCGGGACACTTGCGGCGTTGGGGGATAGAAAATCTGTGCAGATTGCAGTTAATGTAAATTCTTTTGGGCGTCGGCGTACCAAAACAGGCAAGGAAATGATTACGATTAATGCGTCTGATAGCACAGGAAATATTGATGCGGTTGCGTTTGGCGATATGGCAATTGAATTTTCGCAAATTTTATCAACAGAAAATGTGGTGCTGATTTCAGGAAAGACGTCCAATCGTGATGATAGGGTTTCTGTTTTTGTTGATTCTATTGTGCCTTTGACGCAGTGGGTCGCAAAAATTGCTAAAAAGATTACGTTGGATATTCGTGATGGTTCGGTTTTACAGGACGTCAAGAAGGCAATTGTTGCGTTGCCACGCGGATATACACAGGTGGTTTTAAATTTACATGGCGCAGAAAAAACAGCAACGATTGTGTTGCCTGGCGGGGTGGAATTGGGAAATACAACGGTCGCGGACTTCGCTGCGCTTGGTATCAAGGTGGAGATAGAGTAACATGAAACATATTCCTGTGCTATTGGGGGCGGTTTTAAATTCGCTGGGTGATATAAGGGGAAAAACGATAGTCGATTGTACTTTTGGTGCGGGTGGATATTCGCGGGCTTTTTTAGAACGTGGCGCAAAAGTTATCGCGTTTGATAGGGATGAAAATGTTATTCCTGATGCAGAAATGCTGAAAAAAGAATACGGGGATAGTTTTTCTTTCGTGCCCAAGACTTTTTCGTCTATTTCGGAATTGGATGTCAAAGTTGATGCGATTGTTTTTGATTTGGGGATATCTTCGATGCAAATTGATATTCCTGAACGTGGGTTTTCATTTCGGTTTGATGCGCCACTAGATATGCGTATGGGCGCGTGCGATATGACGGCGGCGCAATTGATTGAAAAAAAGTCTGATTCAGAATTGGCGCAAATCTTGCGCGATTATGGCGATGTTAAAAAAGCGGGACTTCTGTCGCGGGTTATCAAAGATGCCCTGCCCCAGACTACGTTTGAATTACGCGATTTGATTCATAACCCAAAAGATGTTGCCCCTGTGTTCCAAGCCCTGCGGATTGCGGTAAATGATGAAATGGGCGAAGTGGAACGTGCGTTGGCGTGTGTGCCGAATTTGTTGGTTGATGGCGGTGAGTGTATATGCGTAACGTTTCATTCTATCGAAGACAGAATTGTAAAGAATACATTTCGTGATTGGACAACCCCACGGGGGGATCCGCGATTGCCTGTGTTGATGCCTGCGGATTTCAAGTTATTAAAGACGTATGTGCCAAGTGATGAAGAATTAGAACAAAATCCACGGGCGCGTTCTGCGCATATGCGTGGGGTGGAAAAATCATGTTGACCCAATGTCTTGTTTTTTTGTACGATTGTAAACAATAAGAAAAAGGAAGGTGAATATTATGAAAAAAATTTTGGTGGCATTATGCGGTTTTTTTGCAGGTACATCGATTGCGTCGGCGGTTTGTCCTGTTTGTACGATTGCGGTTGGTGCGGGACTCGAAGGGGCGCGTTTGTTGGGTGTTGACGATGTTATTACCGGTATTTGGGCGGGTGGATTAACATTGTCCTTGTTCTTTTGGACGGCTGGCTGGCTGAAAAAGCACGGGGTTAAAAGTTTCTTGTGGCAAATATTTGTTCCGTTTGTTGTTTACTATGGTTTGTTGGCGATGGTTTATTTATTGCCAGGTGTTACTTTTGGCGCGAACACACTATGGGGAATTGATAAATTTATGCTGGGTATTATTGTTGGAACGTTGGCCTTCTATTTTGGGGCGCGTTGGTACACCAAGATTAAACGTGAAAATGGTGGACATGCCAAGTTTGCTTTCCAGAAGGTTGTTGTTCCGTTGTCTTTCTTGGCGGTGGCGACATTGGTCTTTTGGCTGATAACAAAATAATAGGTCGGAAAAGTCGTGGCGAAAATTAATAAAAAATCTTTGAAATCACGTGTAGAGGCTGCTGATTTAGACAAGAAGGTAAATCCGCTGGATTTGTCTGCCGATCAGGATTTAAGTATTGCGTTGATGAATTTATTAATTTTGGAACGTCAGTCGTTGGCGTTTGGGTGCCCTGCCCTATATGATAGTGTTTATGCAATGCGCCAGAATTTGATGACGTCAATTTTAAAGGACAAGGCCATTAATGATGTGGCGGCGCGATTATTACTTGTGGCTATGCTTGATATGGATGCGGGTGTTCGTTTGTTGCAAGATGGGGATAACGCCGGGGCATACAAGATGTTTGATAGTTCTTATGAATCTTACTCTATGTTCTGGGGGATAAATATGGGAATGGTGGATAAGAAGGTCGCAGAAGAAATTTTAAATAGAGAAAATACATCAAAAGCGGAATTTAAGTGTTGATTTAAATATGGGATTTTTGGTAATATGAAGAAAAGAGAGAAAAAATTGAAACACGTTTTAAAGAATTTATATTGTTTTTACGCGCTTTTTGCTTTGATGGGAACTGCGGTTGCGGCTCAGGCGCCAAATCCACGTAGTACGGGGGCGGCATTGTCAAGCCCACGTTCGGAATCTAAAATTGTTGCAAAACGTGGGGCGGGCGAAAATTCGCGTGTTATATCTGATGTTTCGCGTACGGCGATACGTAATGGTTCGACGGTTGTAACCCGTGGGTTATTGAATGGACCGGCACGTAGTTTGCGTGTAAAGTCGCGTGCGGGGGCGAATGTTGCTGAAACGTCTGCGCGTTCTGCGTCCAAGAAGGCAACGATGTCGCGTGCGGCAACATTATCGCGTTCAGGTGCATCGTTTCGTGGTGCGGGGTCGGCAACGGTTTTAAATTCTATTGCGCGTGCGGCGACGCCTGCGCGTGCGACGGCGGTTTTTAATGATGTTTCAAAAATAGGTAATGGTTATGCACAATGTCGTGAATCTTATGCGACTTGTATGGATCAGTTTTGTGCAAACGCAAATGACACATATCGTAGATGTTTTTGTAGTTCGCGTTATTCCACGTTCCGTGATACAGAACTGGCATTGGACGAAGCCAAGGTGTTATTGCAACGTTTCGAAGATAATAATTTGAATGCCGTTGACAAGACGGCAGACGAAGTTAATGCAATGTATTCTGCAACTGTTGGCGAAGCGGCAATTAAAAACGACGTCAGTGGCGCCCAGGCGGTCTTGAATGAAATAAGTGATTTGTTATCGGGCAAAAAGAAGGCCACACCACAGGAAGAAAAAGTAAATTTGATGTCGGTTGATTTTTCGTCGGATATGGATGATATTTGGGGCGGTTCTTCGAATTCTATATTTGAAACTGCCCAACCGAGAGAGATGTCTATGTCTGAACTCGAAGGGATTGATTTGTATAATGTTTCAAATCAGAATTGCTTGGAAATTATTGGCAGTTCTTGCGAGAATCAGGCAATTTTAAATATGTCAACCAGTGCATATAATATTATGATTACCCAAGATTGTAATTTATATGAAAAGAAAATTGAAAAACAACGCGAAGCCGTTATGCAAACTGTTCGTCAGGCGGAAAAATACCTGCGCGAAGCACGCTTAGAAGAATATCGTGCGCATAATTCTGCGGATGTAAATGAATGTATTGCCAAGGTAAAAACGGCAATGTTGCAAGATATGGCCTGTGGACCAGATTATAGACGTTGTTTGGATTATTCGGGCGTTTATATTAATTCAGTTACTGGGGAACCGATATATTCGCCGCGTTTGCTTAAATTGAATGAACTGATTAAATTGGATGGTTCCAGTGATGTTGTTGGTCAAAACAAGGAATTTGATAAATTCTTGGAAGACAAGCGGAAATTTGCGGAAAGCGCATTGGATACCTGTCGTGATGATGCGGAATTGGTATGGTCTGAATTTAAACGTAGTGCGATAATCGAAATTGCACAGGCCCAGGATGCAAAAATTGAAGAAGTAAAAATGTCTTGTGTTTCAACAATGGCGGAATGTTATGATACACAGTCCCAGGCATTAAAAAATTTTGACAAGAATACGGCCAAGGTTTCTGGGGCGTTGGCGGCAAGCGCGGCGCGTGGAATGTGCAGGGACAAGGTTCTTGCGTGTGCCAATTTGTACGGTGATAGTTCAAAATGTTCGTTTGATGCGAATGGAAGATTAACGTCTAATTCTGGCAACTGTGGATTGGCAGAGTTGTTAAATTTTGTTGATGGTGTTGATTCTGTACGTATTGCCGAAGGCTGTGCAGAGGCAATTGAATCAAAGTTAAAGGAATTATGTACGCCAACATCTGGGGATAAAGAATATCCATGGAATTGTATCAATCTTTCAAAAGAGAAAATGTCCGCAAATATTGCAAGTTACCAGGCTACTTATTGTGAACTATCCGATGGAAGCGATCCGCAAATAAATGCCGAATTGAAAACCAAGGTAGATGTGATGCTTAATGAGGTCGAAGAAGCGGTTTCGTTCATGTTGGAACAAGAATGTACAGCACGCGATGGATATTGGTTATTGGCGGACGGTAATTATGGTGAATTGAAAAATAATCAGTTGCTAACTGCGTTTTATAATCAAATCTCATCGGGAAAAAAGCCAGAAGTTAAGGATGATATGCTCGAAGAAGACAGAGATAAACTAGAATACGGTGGTGCGTATGGTCTTTGTGTTGAAAATACAACAAAGATAAGATGTGAATCGTATAACACAACCGCAAGCAAGACAGAAGAAGAAGGTGGGGAAGTTATACCGTACGCAAGATATGATGCAACCAAGGATGAATGCGTATTTAGTGATGAATGGTACAAGAATCAGTGTACTGTACTTGGTGGTTTGTACGAGAGTAATATCTGCTATCTGCCCAACGAATAATGGCATGGTGGTATAGAAAACAGATGATAAAGATTAACCAAAGGAAATAAAACTTATTTTTGACCCGAGATCCTAAAAACGGATACGAAACTTAGCAGTCGCGCAACCATATTAGGATTTTGTTATGAAAAAAAATTATTTGATTGCGTTTTGCGCGCTGACTGCGTTGTTTTTTCAAGATGCGGCTGCTGTTTTTAATAGAAATGATGCCAGTTTGGCTGGGGCATATAATTATTGGGGCGGACAACCGGGGAAGCTTTCGGGTGCGGTGCCATTGGGTGAGTTTATTGTTGCAGGTGGTGCAGGAAAGGCGGCGCGCGGTACGCATGGTGATGAATATGGCTTGGTTGGTGTTATTGCCGTTAATCATTTAACGCAAGAAGGGGCGAATTTCTGTACAGTTCAGATTCAGTGTGCAAATAGTTATGGTGTTAGAGACGCTTGGACAACCTATCACTTCCCCAGTGGGGGCAAGGAAGCAGATGGTTCCTTGCGTTGTTATACCCTATGCAAGTCAGGTTTTACGGCGGTGGGTGCTAAGTGTGTTCCAATTGATACACTTGCGCGGTTTGAATGTAACACCGCCGAGAATCTTAAATCTTATTTAACTACTGGAATCGGCATGGCGCATAGCGGTGGTAGTATCGAAAGTTCTGTTTCAGCATTGTATTCTTGGTATTATGGTGATCATGGCGGGACAGAATACGATGTTGTGTTGGGAATTACACGATTTGTGCCACATGGGGCATTTGTTGCACCCATAGGGTTGCATTGTGGACGTGATAATTGGAAGTCAGTAGATTCTTTTATTGGTGGTATTTATGTTCGTGCGAAGAAAGAAACTTTGTTATGTATGGCGGGATACACCCCAGAACCAGGGGATGACCCACAGAAATGTGTGGAAATAGATCGCACAAAATGTGATTTTGCTAGTTTGCCAGCTTGTGGTGGTGTTGATGAATCAAAATTTGACGACGCTACACACAAATGGGTATTAAATCCAACTGGGACGGCGTGTAAGATGATACGCTGTAAACAGGATGAGTATGCATTCACAACAAGTGGTGATTATGCATGTGCAGAATGCGGGGATGGAACAATTAGGTATGGTGTTGATGCATCAGGAATGTGCATAGAATGCAAGGGGACAAAGCTTTTTGATAGTGATACCAAAGCTTGCACCGAAACCAAAACAATATTAACCAAAGAAGAATTGCAGTATGGCAAGGGGCATACACGTAATTCAAATCAGGATAATAGAATCCAAGATCAATGTTGGTATCATGTAAAGCCTGACACTTATAGAGGTTGTGTGATTGGATGTCCCGAGGGGCAAAAGTGGGAAGATGGCGGATGTGTTAGTAAGACGGGGAACGCACCAGATGGTTTCGCATTGGATACAACAGGTGCCACAGAATAACAATCCCCCGTTTGGGGGATTTTTGTTTCAAATAAAAATTGTTATATAAAAAAACTTGTCATTCCTGCGAATATACAGTGCGAAGTGAAACGGAGCCAAGTTTATCGTACGGGTAAATTGTTATTGGTGCGCGTTGTGCGCACGGTTTGGGGACCCTATCCCTGGCTGCGCAGGGATGACAAAGGGAAAACGCAGGGATGACACCACTTCGTTAAAACTTCGTGGTGCAGGCAAAAAAAAGGGGGGCAGGCAAAGAGGCATATTTGTATTTTATTTAAGAAAAAAGCCCTGTTGCCACTTGAAATCATTTTCTGCAAAACTATATGGTGTATAAGCAAAAAAATTTAAGGAGTAAAAATATGGGAAAAGTATTGGGTATTGACTTGGGTACAACTAATTCCGCCATGGCGTTTATGGATGGAACGGATCCAAAAATTATCGAAAATGCCGAAGGACAACGTACAACACCTTCTGTGGTTGCGCTGACAAGTGGCGGCGAACAATTGGTCGGTATTACCGCAAAGAATCAGGCGGTTACAAATCCTGAAAATACAATTTATGAAATTAAACGTTTGATGGGCTTGCGTTTCGATAGCCCTGCGGTCAAAGAAATCGCAGCGCGCGTCCCTTATAAGATTGTCGCAGGTGAAAATGGCGATGCTTGGGTCGAAATGGATGGTAAAAAATATGCGCCGTCTCAGATTTCGGCAATGATTTTGGCAAAGTTAAAGAAAGATGCCGAAAGTTACTTGGGCGAAACAGTTACAGATGCGGTTATTACAGTTCCTGCGTATTTTAATGATTCACAACGTCAGGCAACCAAAGACGCAGGTCGTATCGCCGGATTAAATGTCTTGCGTATCGTTAATGAACCAACCGCGGCCGCATTGGCGTATGGTTTGGACAAAGGCAAAGATGGTATTATCGCGGTTTATGACCTTGGTGGTGGTACGTTTGACGTGTCTATTTTGGAAATTGTTGATGGTGTGTTCGAAGTAAAATCAACAAATGGGGATACCGCATTGGGTGGTTCTGATTTTGATGCGCGTATCTTGGAACACTTAATCGCAGAATTCAAATCACAGACGGGAATTGATTTGTCAGGTGATAAATTGGCGTTGCAACGCTTGAAAGAAGCCGCAGAAAAGGCAAAAATCGAATTGTCTTCTAAGACTTCTACGGATATTAACTTGCCGTTCTTGACAGCAGACGCAACGGGTCCAAAGCACTTTAATACAACATTAACCCGCGCAAAATTGGAATCATTGGTTGCAGATTTAATTGAACGCACAATTGAACCTTGTAAAAAAGCCTTGAAAGATGCGGGCTTGGAAAAATCACAAATTAACGAAGTTATCTTGGTTGGTGGTCAGACACGTATGCCAAAGGTTGCAGAAACTGTAAAAGAATTCTTTGGACGCGAACCACACAAAGGCGTTAATCCAGACGAAGTTGTTGGTATGGGTGCCGCAATTCAAGGCGGTGTTCTTAAAGGCGATGTCAAGGATGTCTTGCTGTTGGATGTTACACCACTTTCATTGGGTATTGAAACATTGGGTGGTGTATTTACACGCTTAATCGATAGAAATACAACAATTCCAACTAAAAAATCACAGGTGTTCAGTACCGCCGAAGATAATCAGTCCGCAGTTACTATCCGTGTGTTCCAAGGTGAACGCGATATGGCGGCAGATAACAAATTGTTGGGACAATTTAACTTGGAAGGTATTGCCCCTGCCCCACGTGGTATGCCACAAATCGAAGTGTCGTTTGATATCGACGCTAATGGTATTGTGCATGTTTCTGCCAAGGACAAAGGAACCGGTAAAGAACAAGCAATTTCAATTAAATCTGATGGTGGTTTGTCCGAAGATGAAATTAAACGCATGGTTGATGAAGCCGCCGCAAATGCCGAAGCGGACAAGAAAAAACGCGAATTGGCCGAGGCTAAAAATACAGCAGAAACCGCAGTGTTTAGTATCGAAAAGTCTTTGAAGGAACACGGTGATAAAATTAGCGAAGATGATAAAAAGGCAATCGAAGATGCTAAACAGGCGTTGTCGGATGAATTGGCCAAGGCGGATGCAACGGCTGAATCATTGAAGGAAAAAACAGATGCATTAACAGAAAAAGCAATGAAGTTGGGCGAAGCAGTCTATAAGGCTGCGCAAGCAGAACAACAAGCAAATGCCAGTGAAGAAAAGAAAAATGAAGACGGCAGTGTTGATGCTGATTTTTCTGAAAAGAAATAATTCATCAATTAATGTCAAAGCCCCGTCAAGTAAGACGGGGTTTTTATTAGGAATTTTTTATTGTTGACTTTTATCGTTTTTGTGTAAAACTTGAAACACTATAAAAAAGGATATTAATATATGATAACAAGTAGAGTTTTGTCGGCTTTGAAAGATGCGACTGGTGCTGGAAACATTACCCCAAAAATGCGTTTAACCGCGGATTTGGGTGTTGAAGATTCCTTGGATATGTATGATATCAAGGTTGCACTAGAAGACGAATTTAAGATTTCTATTTCTGATGAAGAAGTCGCAAGAAAATTCCGTCTGGAACAGGATATTTATGTTTTTGAAATAATTGAATTGGTAAAAAAATATGTAAAAAACAATAAAAAGACTGAACTAAATCCGATTAAGGGGTTATACACAATTAATCCCAGTCGATCGGGGACGGCACTGTGTTGTTTAACAGGTAAAGAATGCGATAAAATAACTTCTTATATGTTGTGGACCAAGATAAATTGGTGTCGCAAGATAGGATGTGAACTTGCGTACAATTTTTATAGACTTGCCGCATATAAACAACAAAATCACAAATAAAAAAACGGGATTTATCCCGTTTTTTATTACTTTTGTTCGCCTATATAGATGCCCATATTGTGTGCCACATCTAATAACGGTTCTTCGGGTGAAACGTACGCGTTTGATGTCATTAGGTCTGGAATCTTTGGGTCGTGTACAATTTCACCAGACGCGATAAATTCGGTTAATGGAACCGTTTTGCATTCGCCGTCAATCAAGGCCGTCATAACATAGGTTTCATTGTTTTCGATTGCGTTTAATGCACAATCGGCAAATCGTGTGGCAAGTATTCTGTCCGTTGCGGTGGTGTCCCCTGCCCGTTGGGTGTGTTCTGGGAATGCAGTTCGATTTGTTATCCCCGCGGCCGTTAATTTGCGTGATATCATATCCGCAGGACGACCAGAATGTCCACGTAATTTTATCCCTTCGGATACAATTATAATGCCATAATCGGTTGGCGCAGATTTTATATGTTGAACCAAGGCGTCTATGTCAAATTTTATTTCCGGTATCAATATTGCGCGTGCACCAATCGCAACGCCCGCATGTAACGCCAGTTCCCCGCAATCACGCCCCATTGACTGCACCACAAACCAGCGATGATGACTGCGCGCCGTTAGCATCAATTGATCGCAATATGATGTTAATTGCTGAACCGCGGTGTCAAATCCGATTGTTCGTTCTGTGATAGGGATATCCATATCGATTGTCTTTGGAATGCAAATCAATTGTAAATCACGATAAATTTCACGATTGGACCACGCAAGGGATATACTGCCGTTGCCACCAATCAAGATTAAAGCATCAAGGTCTAAATCAGTCAAAGATTTATGCAACTGTGTGTTAAAGCGTTTTATTCGTCCCGTTTCTGCGGCCGTTTCAAAGTTTAATGCGTTAGCGCGACCATTGTGCAAAAAACTGCCCGCAAGGCGTGCGTTTTCAAGCGGCAGCAACAAATCGTTTAACTTTATCGCCGCGGGTGGGGTTGTGCATAGACCGTCGGTTCCGTCCAAAATCCCGTAAACATCCCAACCACGCAAGGTGGCGCCTTGTAAAATTCGCTGTATCGCGGTGTTTAGACCACTACAATCACCGCCAGTTGTCATTATTCCTATTTTCTTCATGATTTTTGCTTCCTTTCGACTGTCATTATATCATAAATAAATTGACAAAGAAATATTATTTGTAATAATTTGTCTAAATATTGAATTAATTTAGTTTTCAGGAGTTTTTTGATGTCAAATACTAATAATAAAAACGCAAATATGGGCAAGACCAAGCGTTCAACAGATGATTTAATTAACGATGCGTTGGCGCAACAAAATGATTGGCTGGAAAATCGCAGAACATATACGCGCGGATTCCTGAAATCATTAAATATGTTCGCAAAAACATCAGATGAAGTAAAACAGGCAGAAACAAAAAAAGAACCAAAGACAGAAGTAAAATCGGAAAAGAAAAATTCTGGATTGCGGGCTTATTGGTTCCCTATTCTGTGTGCTATGATTGTTATATTTGTCGCAATTTGGGTTGCGTTCGTTCGGGTTTCTGCGCCTTCAAAGATTATTATTGTGCCAAAGGTTGCAGAACCTGTTGTGCAAAAGGTTCAACAGATTACTGTGCCTGAATTTGACATCGTTCGAATTGAAAAATCTGGCAAGATTGTTATTGCGGGTCGTTGGTTGCCAAATCACAATATTTCAATTATGGTTAATGGAAAAATTATCGCAACAGAACGCACAAACGCATCTGGCGATTTTGTTTATTCGCCAATAAATAATTGGAAACCGGGAAATTATACCATTGCATTGTTGGGCGATGAACCAGAAGTAAAATCTTCGAACAAGGTCTTTGTGTATGTGTCCGAAGCCGGTGCGGAAAATTCTGTGTCTTTATTAATGACCAAGGATGGCAGTACTTTGTTACAAGCGCCAAGTGATTTACAAGATGGTGATTTGACCGTTTCAAAAATAGATTATTTGGATTCTGGACGCATTGTTGTAACTGGGGATGGAATGCCAAGATTGCGTGTGTCGTTGTCTTTGAATGATGAATATTTGGGCTTTGCACGCGTGTCAGATTATCGTCATTTTGGTTTGGGTGCCGATGTTGGCGAATTAGAATCTGGCAAAGAATACAAGTTGGTGTTGCGTATGCATGATGGGGATGGTCGTACGGTTGCGTCGGTTACACATGAATTTGAAATGCCAACAATGACGGGTGATGACGATACATATTATACGGTTCGTCGTGGGGATTGCTTGTGGATTATTGCGCGTAATTTTATGCGTCGTGGTATTTTGTTTAGCATAATAGCGGATCGTAATAATATCGAAAATCCTGATTTGATTTTCCCAAAACAGAAATTACAAATCCCAACAAGTGGAAAATAATATGAAGCCGGCTGAAATTTTAAAATTGTTAGATTCATTGGAAAGGAATCTGAACAATCTTAATAAATCGCATTTAAAGAAAATTTATGCGTTATTAATTGCGTGCGGACATTATCCAATTTGCCCGTGGTGCAAGCAACCAATAGTGAATATAAATGACTTCTCGTAGGACCATATAATGCCGAAATCCGCGGGGGGGGCGATTCTATTGATAATTTACAACCGATGCACAAGCATTGTAATAATGCCGAAAAAAACGATGTTGTGTACGAAGGGGAATATAAATACGATATCAAGTCAAATATGTACGAAGCGTTTTTGGATGTTCGACTTACGATTAATAAAAAATCCGAAGACAAGGTCAAAGAAGTTAAAGAAAAATATAAAAATAATTCGCGCGGCAAGGTACAGAAAAAGCGTTAATGTATTATGGATAATTTTATTGATGATATTTTTGCAGATGAATATTCTGGATATAAATCTGGAAATCGTTATAAAAATGGATTAGATGGCGTTGTATTTGCTGATACGGGGACGATTGCTCGGACAATCAATACGTTAAGTGATTTGTTTGTTGAATGGTATTTGTTTGATTCAACACATGAAAAAACAATAGAAAGTTTTTTGTTCGAAGAAGGCTTGGCAGATGTTTTTACGGTTGCGCAATTTATGGATTTGATGTGCGGTAACGCAAGGCTTGATGATGGCTTGGTTTCTTTGGTGTTAAAAAAATTGCCCTTCCCCATTACATTGAATAAAATTTCAAAATTAAATGTGTATTCTTATGAAAAATATACTGTTTCAATTGATGGGAATTTGTTAAGGGTCAAGATAGCTGAAATCGCGCAAAAAAAAGAACAAAAAAGAAAAGAAAATTGGAAAAAATATTATGCCGAAAATCGCGAAAAAATTATAGCGCAAAATATAAAATGGGGGAAAAATAATCCGGAAAAAGTTGCGAAATATCTTGCCAGATGGCGGGAAAAGAATCGTGAATACATATTACAGCTTGCGCGTGAAAGATACAAAAAACACAAAGAAATTTGGGAAAAATATTATGCCGAAAATCGTGAACGGATTTTAGATGTGCAACATAAGTATTATGAACTGAATTCTGAAAAAATAAAAGAACGTGTTAGGGTGTGGGAGAAAAACAATAAAGAATATTGCCGTCAACGGGCAAAAAAATATCGTGAAAAAGATCGTGAAAAATATATCGAACGTTCGCGCAAATATTACGAAGAACACAAAGAAAAACAAAAAGAATATATGAAAAAATGGCGTGAAGCGCATCCTGATTACGGCAAGGAGTATCGTGAAAAACATCAGGAAAAATGTAGGGAATACGCCAGAAATAACTATAAAAAGAATCGTGAAAAAATAAATGAATATTCTAAAGAATACTGGAAAAAACATCCTGAAAAAAGGCGTGAAAGATATTTGCGCAGCCTTACGCCAGATGGCAAGGTGCCAGATGCGGAATTAAAAAAAATAAAAGAACGCAATTTACAATATAAACAAGACAAGGAAATAGCGGTACAAATATGTCCTGTGTTTCAATTCTTGGAATCTGTTCGAATAAAAAAGACGGAACTGTATTTGGAATATTTCAAAAAAAACGAGGTTGTTGCAACCAAGGCAAAACGAAATTGTGCGGCGTTGCAGTCTGGGGATGCGTCGTTATGTCCAATTTGTTCTGGTGGATTAAGTTTAGAACAAATGCGTGAAAAATGCCCAATTGACAAGGCCTTTGAATTAAAAAATGTGTGTGATGAAATAAATAAAATAGTGGCAACTATTAAATCGCGATAGTTTTTTATGCTGGACATTGGGTGTTTTTTGATATAGTATTTCGTGCATAGTTTTTATCGCGGGCGTGGTATAATGGTAGCACGTCAGCTTCCCAAGCTGAAGACGAG
>JAZRSI010000020.1:0-15906 GCA_045651445.1 Candidatus Enterousia sp.
ATATGAAAGCGGTAATTCTTGCACGTGTATCTTCCCGAGAACAAGAAATGGGGCAATCTATTGATGCACAGCTGGAAAACATGAAAAAGTATGCCCAGCGCAATGGATTACCGCTATTGAAAACATTTCAGATAACCGAAAGTTCAACACGTGGCGAACGCAAAAAATTTACTGAAATGTTAAACTTTGTAAAAGCACAACATGAAAAAATTGCCCTTGTTGCCGATACAATAGACCGCATCCAACGCAGTTTTAAAGAATCCGTAGAATTAGACGAACTGCGAAAAAGCGACAAAATAGAAATCCATTTTATTCGTGAAAACTTGATTTTGCACAAAGATTCAAGCAGTACGGACATTGCCCGCTGGGATTTGGGGGTATTTACCGCAAAAACATACGTTGGCAACCTGCGTGATAATGTAAAACGCAGTATTGACTATAATACCAAGCACGGCATCTGGCAAAGTCAAGCCCCACTGGGCTATCTAAACCGTCGTGATATAAATAACAAACCAACCATAATCCAAGACCCAGAACGTGCACTGGCGGTACGGCGATTATTCGAAGAATACGCATCGGGACTATATACCATTGGCGAACTAGTTAATAAAGCCAACATCATGGGACTAACCAATAAAAAGACCAACACACCGATTACCAGAGCCGCATTGTATAACATACTTAACAATCCGTTCTATTATGGCATGATGCTGGTTAAAGGAGCTTTATACCCACATATATATGCCCCTATAATAGACAAAACATTATTTGATAAATGCCAGTCTATTATGAACGCAAAAAACCGCAAACGGTTCAAATGCACCGAAAAGCCACATGTATTTAGGGGCTTAATCAAATGCGCTGACTGTGGCTGTGCAATAACCAGCGACACCAAGACCAAAGCCAGCGGAAAGACATATACATACCTAGAATGTTCGCATTACAAAGGCAACTGCTCGCAACCTGCTGTAAATGAAAATGACCTGTTGAACCAAATAGCCACAGAAATCTTTGACAAATTATCTTTCCCACCAGAAATCATGCAAGATATTGCCGACTGTTTAAGCAATGTATTGCGGGCAGAAAATGCGTATTTACTGGACGAAACAAGCAAATTACAGAAAAAGCACAACGAATTAAAAACCAAGAAAAACCGCCTGCTGGATTTACTTATCAGCAACAGCATCAGCCAAAACGACTATAACGACAAAAAAAACGAGATAGAAGAAGAACTGTACGCCATAGATATACAACTGCAAGCACACAGTCAAGCCGACAGCGAATTTACAACAACCGTTGAATCAATCTTTGCGCTGGCATCACATGCGGGCGAATTATTCAAGAGTTCGAAAGTAGAACAAAAACGAGCAATTCTAAACTTGCTACTTTCGAACTGCGAACTAAAAGATAAAAAATTAGTATATTCAATAAGAAAACCGTTCGATGTCCTGTTGAACATGAACGGTTGTCAATCTTGGTTGGGGCAGCTGGATTCGAACCAACACTGACGGAGTCAGAGTCCGGAGTTCTACCATTAAACTATGCCCCAAGCACCGCGGATTATAAGGCTTTTTTATTTTCAATGCAAGCAGAAAGTTAACCCCATGTAAAAAATATGTAAAATTTTTTGCAAAATGAAAGCGCTTTTACACACATAAAATATGTATTTGCTATATACCAAAACAACTGCCATCGCCTTGATTTTACATTAAAAACACCATATTCTACGCCATACCCCCGAAATCAATCCTAGTGATTTTTATGGGTAAAATATAAATAATTAAACCAAAACCAAGGGGAAAAATATGAACAAATTAAAATTCTTTGTAACGTTGACCGCTTGTATCGCCCTGGCCCAGGGTGCAGATGCCTGTACGGGCATAACACTTAAATCACGCGATGGCGCAACCATTGTCGCACGCACTATCGACTGGTCCGGTGCAGAAATGAACAATATATATTCTATTGTTCCACGTGGACACACACAACAATCACTATTACCAGACGGTTCAATGGATGGATTATCCTTTATATCACTTTATGGATATGTTGGAATGGCCGTAGAACAACCAGAATTTGTTGTGGACGGAACAAACGAAGCGGGATTATCCGCCGCCCTATTCTATTTTCCAAATTATGGCGAATATAAACCATATAACGACGCAGACAAAGATATATCCCTGGCAGACTTCCAAGTTGTTTCTTGGATACTATCTAGATTCGCAACCATCGACCAAGTAAAAGAAGCCATCAATAATGTTCGTATTATTAACGTAGATAAAAGCGCATCAACTGTTCATTGGCGTATAACAGAACCATCTGGTCGTCAAGTTGTTATGGAAATAGTAGATGGCGTACCACATTTTTATGAAAACGAAATTGGCGTTTTGACCAATTCCCCAGGCTTCCAATGGCATATGACAAATCTAAACAATTATGTAAATTTACACCCGGGCGGCGCAGGTCCAACTGATTTCGGCCCAATAAAACTACGCGCATTTGGTTCCGGTTCTGGTTTCTTGGGCTTGCCAGGCGACTTCACACCACCATCACGTTTTGTTCGTGCCGCGTTTTTAAAGACATATTCGCTGGAACAACCAACCGCATATGACACCATGCAACAAGCATTTCATATCTTGAATAATTTTGATGTTCCATTAGGGGTTCAGTTTGCCGTTGGCAAGGCACCAAATAACATGCCATCCGCCACGCAATGGACCGTCGCCACTGACCTTGAAAATCGTATAATTTATTATCATACAATGTACAATCGCGCAATTCGTAGTATTGATATGAAAAGTATCGATTTTGCAACGGTTCCTTTTCAATATCATTCACTAGATACATCGAAACGACAAACTATAATCCCCGTACAGATAGACTAAAAAATACCCCCTGCGATTTCCACGCAGGGGATAAAATTAATACGCACTTTCATCAAAATTTTTTAATAAAAGCCTTAACTTTAAAACTTCGTCCCCATAAGGGATAAAGTTAGCCGATGTGAAAATAATTGCCCTTAACAAGCCGTCTGCATTTAGCAATCCCACCGGCACAGGTTCAAATATTAATTTGTTTGATTCCAATCTAAATCTTTTTGAATCATTATAAGATGCACGGCACGAATAATCACTGCGTTCAGAATCAGCAATTGCACAAATAAATTTTCCTGACCTTGCATCAAAAACCGCCATCGTATTAAAAACAGAACTAGACGCATAAGATTTTAATGCACTTGGCACCAAAATTTTAGCAACAAAATAATTATTATCAGCCGTTCTTGCAATGATATTATTCTTGTCAGGCTGTACCCCTGAGGCAATATAACGATACAAAGGCCCTTCCTTTGTATCCAATAAATTATTATGTTCTTCTATAATTTTATTTACAAAACTGTAACTATATTTAACCCCCGCCGGCATTGCTGCCTTATAGGCATTAACGCAATCAGAAATAAAAAAACCGTCTGCATATTTATAATCACTTAAACTATTCAACGCCCTAAGGAAATCTAACGCTGCGGGGGACTTTATTCCACCAAATTCACTTTCCAAGACATTATATATAGCAAGAAAAGACAACTTAGGTCCCGATGCCGCAAATGCATTCGACGCCGCCAATAAAACACCAGAAAAAAATAACAAGCCTAATTTCTTCATTTTATTTCAAGGCCCCCTCGCATTCGTCGGCAACTGTGGCCGCACGTTTAATTGCCTTAATCTGAGTTCCATTTAATATCGCTGATGTTAATGAAGCCGCGGCCGTTCCACCGGCCAATACATTTGACGCGACATTTAAATTATTACCCTTGCCATCAGTACCATTATCGGAATTCGCAAGCGCACTGGTTGCGACACCCGCGGTTCCCATACCTGCACCAATTGCACTGGATATTGTTGCCCCCTTTGCACGCGAATTTATCTTATCAATATCAACGGTTGACCATTCTTCACATGCGACAACAATTCTTTCGGCATATTTCAAGTCATCATCCGTTGCATCACCAGAAACACGCACCTGCATACGAACATTTGATAAAGTCCGCACCGCCGACAGACAAGTATCGATTTGCAACCTCAAATCACCGCGCACACGATTCGTCCCCGCCAAAACAGCACTTGCAATATTAGTCGCCGCAGATGTTGCCAAGATCCCCGTACGAATATTACCCAATTGCTTTGATTTTTTTTGATATTCCGAAAGATTTTCTTCTGAAAAATCGGCATCTTGTTCCACCAATATTTCATCCACAACAGATGGATTTATACGTTCAAATTTAATATTTTCATCAAGTTCCATCTTTATTGCATCGGCAAACATTTTCTGAATATCTTCTATTTTATCGTCAACGCCCATTTTGGCAACACCAGCCCCCAATGCCACACCACCTGTAACGGCACCTGCGACAGATGCCCCCGTGGCAATTCCGGCCTTGACCTTTAAATCCGACAAACTTGCGGAAATTCCGCCACATGTGGCACGAACATTTTCAATCGCCACCAACAGCGCTTCAGATGCGTTCGCCACACCAACAAGACAAGATAACAACACTACAAATAAAAAACGCATCTTTCCCCCAAAGAAAACTTCACCAAAATTATAACATAAAAAAAGACATAAACAAAACAAAAAACCCCACAGAACTATGTTCTGTGGGATTTAATATCTTTGCGATAATTAAATATCACCGCCTTTCATTTCGCCGACACCAGGCAAAGAAACGCCGCGCATTTCAAATTCCTTGCGCAAATCAACCGTCGTTGGCATCAAACGCCTAACTTTCAAGGTGCCACTCGCCAAATTTAATTTTTCTACCATATCAGTCATCTCAAATGCCTCTTTTAAAAACATCTCTCTGACACAGACAATCTATACCAACAAAAACTTTTTGTCAAGTATTTTATTCAATTTTATTGTCCGCAACCATATTCACCACACGAATCCGCAGAATATTCTTCAACCTGAATTTCCATAGGAATTGGCTTTGGTTCTTCGGTATAGTGAATTTCTTTGACCACACGTACGCGACGATTTTCTGCGTTTGGTGTATTATCTGGCGTTGGAACCGCCAAACCTTCTTCCCCAGCAGAAACTGCAACAATTTGACTTGCCGGTATTCCGTACTTTATTAACATCTTCTGAACGGCTTCGGCACGACGACCACCAAGCGCATAATTATAATTCGTCGTCCCAGCGGTATCAGTATGCCCAACAACTGAAACCTTGATATTTTTATTTTCCTGGGTCGCAGATGCCAACTTTTCAATCAATTCTTGATACTCTGGCTTGATAGTTGCCTTGTTAAAATCGAAACGAACCTCAAAGACTTCTTCCATAACATGCTGCTTTGGTTCAAGTGGAATTTGCTGAACCTTAATCATAGTTTTTTCACCAGCCGCCGCCTGTAACTGATCAAGACGTGAATTAATCGCCGCCAATTCCGCACGCATCGCCATCATCATATTAATAAATTCTTCACGCGAAACCAATTCATCACTAACCATTGGAATTTCAGGCTGACTTAAAACCTGCTGTTCTTCTTCGACGGTTTCAACATATTCTGGTTCCTGGGCACATTCGCCATTACCATTCTGACATTTAACCGCCAACATATGATTATTAGAATTTTTAGAAATAGTTTTTTCGCCACCATAAATATTCTGATTAAATACCATCGGTTGAACCGGCACAGGCTTAATCAAATGTTCTGGGACATTAACATTATTAACGATAATAACGCCTTCGCGTGCCTGTCCCGCCCCACGCATAGCATTCAAACTGCGCGTATCAGAATAATATTCACCAGCACTACGTTGTGATTGTTGTGTGGTCTGCATAGTTGTTTCAACGGTTGTTTCACCATTAGTTACAACTGTTGTTTCTTCTGTAACGGTGGTATTTTTGACAATTTTTCCACCCTTGCAATCACGCAACGCAGTCATTGTCTTTTCAAATCTATCTTGACACTGCTTGGCCGTTGCCATTTGTCCACTGGCCGTTGCAGACAACCAACAATCAAACTTTGCCTGTAATTCCGCCGCCAATTCTGGATTCGTATAAGACGCATCATTTTTCAACTGATCCATCATTTCATTATACGCAGTATTTAATTTATAGGCTTCTTGTTCATCTTCTATCATCCAATTATCCAAAGATTCAGGGAATGGAACTTCGCCACTAAATGCCGCCACCGCCTTGTTTGCAAACAATTCGCCGATATCGGAATACCCACTGGTACGTGCATTATAAATTGCGTACGAACGATAATTCATCGCCAACTGATTCAAGAAAGAATCCTGATGCGGTGCAGAATAAACATCCAACGATTCGACATAATCCACCGTCGGCGTAGCCCCAGAAACATCATATTCCATATTTTCACCGGAACGCATAGTACACGCGCCCAACGCCACAACGCCAATCAATGCCAACATACGCGCAACAACCCATGTCGCCACACAAGATTTTTTTGTCATACGAAAATCCTTCCTTAATCTAAGTTTATTACATTATACGATTTTTTAACAATTTAGTAAAGCATAAAAAAAATCACCCAAACGGGTGATTTAAATTTTATTAGAATCCGAAAACCATACGTTGTTTTGATTGACGTTTTTTTTCGTTACGCACGGCTTCTTCTTTCAAACGTTTGCGTTTTGTAGTTGGTTTTTCATAACGCTGACGTTCTTTCATTTCGCGGTACAGACCTTCTTTCTGTGATTTACGTTTTGCAACGCGCAAAGCCTGTTCTACGTTATTATCGCGAACCAGAACCTTAACCATATGTATTCACCCCCTTTAAGACGCATTTGTATTTATTCTATATAGAAAGGGGATTTTCATCCCCCTTCCCTTTTGTTTTGGTGGAGCTGATCAGGCTCGAACTGACGACCCCCTGCTTGCAAAGCAGGTGCTCTACCAACTGAGCTACAACCCCAAAACTTTGCACTTTTATTTCTAAAAGCGAACTGATTTTATACATTATAGAGATAAAAGTCAACAAAAAATTAGATTTTTATTATTATATTGACAAACCACCGATTTGTATGTATTATTGGGAACAATAAAAAAAAGATAGAAATGAAAAAAGTTTATAAATTTTCTTTTGACGGATACAACGAAAAACTGCCCGAATTGAAAGAGAAAGCTTTTCAATGGCGATTGGACTATTCATCGCGCACAGAAAACAGAACCATTGGTCATATATCATACTATTCTGTTGACAAAACGCCGCAAAAAAATTGCCTGATATTAATTCCCGGTCTTGCATCCAACACAAATAGCGAACCATTGATGAAAGCGATTGAATATTGGGCATTATTAAACAAACACGACATATATTGTCTAGATAGTTTTTATGGCGATTTCAAGCCTTATGTATCCCAAGAACTGGCAGAAAAGCATACATTTTCTGAATATATCGACTTAATTGATACCGGACTTGACACAATCGAACAAGAAGTCAAAAAACAAAAATACGAACACGCATGCTTGATTGGCCATTCTGCGGGCGCAACTGGCACCTTTGAAATATACAATGACCGCATTCGTCGCGGCAAGAAGTTACGCTTTTCTGCATCTGTAATGTTTGCGCCATATTTATCCAAAGAATTTACAACTTACATACATAACTTCTTCAAGAAATTTTCATTTCAAAACAAAATCAATGACGAAGACTTCTTGAAATCCGCCGTTGGTCTTGTTAGTCCACACGAACCAAAAATCGACGGTCAGGTTCCACGCATATCAATTCTGCCGACGGTATTTAACGATATCGACAGTGTTGAATTTCACCCTGAATTAATGGACAAGTATAATATTCCAATCACACTTGTCGCGGGCGGGCACGATAAAAAATCCCCACCAGAAGAATTACGCCAAAAATTCAACGTATTAAAACAAGGCAAAAATGGCCATTTATGGTCTTTCGTTCCATTTAACAGCAGCAAACACTCTTTTATCGATCAACACAAAGATTGGTCTGCTGTATTGGAGATCATTCGAAAACAAAAAGTGCGTGCACGCCACCAGCACAAAAAAATAGACTAGACAAAAATCAAGAATATTTTTTATAATCCAAACACTATGATAAAAAAACTTACAAAAAAAATAAAATCCTTTGCGCATGGCGACAAAGATAATAAACGTATAAAATGGTCCCTGTACGGGCGTGTTTGGCGCGAAGTTGGCGCACCATATTGGAAATGGCTATTATTCGGCATTATATTCACCATCCTTGCCGCCGGGGCCGAGGCTTATACAATCACCCTTGTCCAACAGGTCGTGGACAAAGCCTTTATTGAAAAAAGCATGAATTCCATATATTGGCTGGGCGGTCAGGTTATCATTGCCTTTGGCGCCAAGGGGGCATTCACATACGCCAAGGCATTAATTATGTCCAAGGGCGGCTTGTTGGCAAGCGCGCGCTTGCAGAAAAAAATATATCGCCATATGACCCATATGAACATTTCAAAATTCTATGGCGACGGAATTGGCAAAAACTTGAATTATTTCAGTGTCCAAGCAACCGCTGTCTTAAACCTTGTAACAAACAACATTATCAAGGTCGTACAAAATGTCGCAACATTAATTATGACGTTGGCATTGATGATATATTACGCACCACAAATGTGTGCCGTATTAATATTTCTGGCACCTGCGATAATGATACCAATGACAATAATTATGCGCAAACGCCGCAAATTATCACGTCAATCTTTTGGCATCGCAAATAGCGTTACCCAACAACTAAACCAAACATTACAAGGGATAAAAACTATCCAATCCTTTGCCGCCGAAGATAAAGAAGAAAAAAACTTTATCCGCGTCCTTAACAGTTCCATCACCAACACTTATAAAAGCACCCAAAACAATGCATTACGTTCACCATTGATGGAATTCATGATTTCTATCGGTCTATGTATTGCGATGATTATGGGCGGACATTTTATATCCAGCGGCGCAATAACTACGGGTGATTTTACAGCATTTTTACTTGCCCTAACTGCGGCATATAAACCCGCGAAAAATATCACATCAACTGGCGACACAATTCAGCATGGCCTGCTGGCGGCGGAAATCTTGTTTGATTTTCTAGACAGTAAACCAGACATCATGGACGCACCAGACGCGCGTGAACTGAACGCAAAAAATATGTCTGTTGAATTTCACAATGTATCATTTGCATACAATGAAAACGAACCCGTATTAAAAAATATTAACCTTCGTGTACCTGCGGGTCAGATTTGTGCATTGGTTGGTCCATCAGGTGGCGGAAAAACAACCTTGTTTAATTTACTGGAACGTTTTTATGACCCACAATCCGGCAAAATTACAATTAATCGCACAGACATAAAAAAATACACATTAAAATCATTACGCGAAAATATTGCGGATGTTTCCCAATCTGTATTCTTGTTTAATGGCACAATCGAAGACAACATAAAATACGGTCGCGAAGATGCCACACACGATGAAGTTATTGCGGCTGCACGCGCGGCAAACGCAGACGAATTCATAAACGAATTCCCGAACGGATATCAAACACCTGTTGGCGAAGGTGGTGCATTATTATCGGGTGGACAAAAACAACGAATCGCCATTGCGCGCGCAATATTAAAAGATTCCCCAATTTTACTATTGGACGAAGCAACATCAGCCCTTGATACACAAAGCGAAAAAATTATTCAAAAATCATTGAATAAATTAATGCAAGGTCGCACAACATTTGTAATTGCGCATCGCCTGTCCACAATTTTAGACGCAGATATAATCTGTGTAATCAAAGATGGCGAAATCGTAGAATCTGGCACGGATAGTGAATTGTGCAAACTGGACGGTGAATATAAAAAATTACGCGACATACAATTCAAAACAAAATCCAAGAAATAAAAATTCAACACCCAACTTGGGTGTTTTTTTCTTTGCTTTTTAACGCATAATATATTATAATCACAACAACAGTTTTATAAAACAGCGGGGAAAAAGAAGTGAGAAAGATTGCATTAGTCGCATTATGCGCATTTATGTTTCAACCGGCATTTGCCGCAGAATCCACAACAATGGCATTTGCAACTGCGAATTACGTAAATGGCGCGGTTGATAGTGTTAATAAAAAAATGGACAACGCCATTGATACGATTAGTACGGCGGTTGATAACATCAACACAGATATTGAAGACATAAAAAACGACACCAGCATAGTAAAAACAACTGGTGATTTTACAATAACGGGAACATTAAACGTTCCAACACCTGAAATGCCTGACGTACAATAATTAAACGGGGAAATATAATGAAACGCGCATTATTTTGTACATTATGTCTTGTTTGCGCCCTGCCCGCATATTCTGAAACAACATACGCACCCGTTGCAAACGTGGGATATGTATTAAATACGCTCGCACAAAAGTATCAAGATAAATTCGGTTCTCGTATTATATTAAGTGGTGGCGCCAACAATCAACAAATTGCCAATATGGAATACTTGCTGGGTACAATTGATAAAATAAACAATCAAGCTGGCATAACAACCCAATATGCGCAATCACAACAGGCAACACAGCAGGCAATCAATACAAATGCCGTTGATATTGCATTTGATACACTGATAAAAAGCCCGTATAAATTTAGCGTTACCGTAAATGACACTAATTCATTTGCATTCAAAATGCACGCATCGGGTCTTTTTATTGTTGATTGTGGCGAAGACGGAATTGCGAACTCTTATTACGGTAACCGATACGAGTTTTTAATAAATAACGCGGCATCTGAAACAAATATAACTTGCGAATGGCCTGATTCTGGCGAACACACAATAAGACTCTCTGGTCAAGCAACTGGGTATTCCAATGTAGAAACAACCGACGGGAACGGTTCTACTGTTCCTGCTCATCCAACAATATCCTTTCAAGGCAACAAAAAACTAAGCAAAATATCCGGCGGATTAGGGAAAATTTTTTCAACACTTTCAGATGGAACACAACCAAATTTTTATAAAACATTCGCTTCAACTAGCATAACAACCATCCCCGAAGATTTGTTTTCAACCCTTGACGCAAATGGCAACGTTATCGAAGGTATAAATGGTTCACCTGGGAAAAATATGTTTAGTCATACATTTGACAGTTCAAATATAACGGGGGAACTACCAATAAATTTATTTGCAGGGGTCAGCGGTTCTCCAGCGCCGCGTATGTTCTTTGCTACATTCTATGGAACAAAAAATTTAACAGGAATAAAAGGAACAGAAAACCATGGGCTGTTTACACGTATAAATGGAAAAATGGCTCAAGAAATGTACCGCGCTACATTCCAAGCATCGGGCATAAATTCTATTCCTGAAAATTTATTTGGATACACGAATTTTTATATAAACAGTTGCTCTAATCCAGTAGACAATGGAACAACTATTCCCAACTGTTCCGCTTTCTACCAAACATTTGATAACGCAACGAATCTAACAAGCGCATCAACAAAAATGCTACAATCGCCAACCAACCCGTTACGAATGTATATGTACGAAATATCTGACTATCTAAACCAGAACGGCGCTTATACGTCTTGGAACAACCGCTCTGTACAACCAAATTTATTGTACATGTACGGCAACACCAATGTATCCGACAAAGACAAATTACTTTCTAACTGGAAATAAACTTTATCCATAAAACAATATTTAATTTTATATAAAATAAAAAAATCCCGCAACGCGGGATTTTTTTCGGTCTTATCCGACGGTTAAGTCTTTACCTTTGACATCAATATACACTGTCTGCCCTTCACCAATTGCGCCAGACAAAATTAAATCAGCAATCTTGTCTTCTACCGCAGACGTGATTAAACGTTTCAACGGACGCGCGCCAAACACAGCATCATATCCATTATCACCCAACCACTTAATTGCCTTGTCGGTGATATTCATCCCTATCCTGCGTTCAGCCAAACGTTTTTCAAGACCCTGTAATTGAATCCGAACAATTCCAGACATTACATCCTTGCCCAGCGGATTAAAGAACACAATTTCATCCACACGATTTATAAATTCGGGTCTGAAATGTGATTTCACCGCATTCATATCAGGCAAATTACTGGTCATAATTATAATGGTGTTTGTGAAATTCACTACATGTCCCTGCCCGTCTGTTAAACGCCCATCGTCCAATATCTGCAAGAAAACATTAAAGATATCAGGATTGGCCTTTTCTATTTCATCAAATAACAATACCTGATATGGACGACGGCGAACGCTTTCTGTTAAAACACCACCCTGTTCATATCCAACATACCCTGGGGGACTGCCGATTAAACGCGATACAGAATGCGGTTCCATATATTCACTCATATCAATTCGTGTCATCGCGGTATCGTCATTAAATAAATATTCTGCAAGTGCCTTGGCCACCTCGGTCTTACCGACGCCCGTCGGCCCCAAGAACATAAAACTGCCCATTGGACGACGCGGGTCAGACAATCCTGCGCGACTGCGACGAATTGCACGTGCAACAACGCCCAACGCATTATCCTGACCAACGACACGTTTACGCAACGCATCTTCGATATTTAATAATTTTGATTGTTCTTCGGCATTTAACCTGTCCGCAGGCACACCTGTCCACTTGCTAACCACAGCGGCAATATGTTCCGGTAATACCGTTTTATATTCCTTGGCATCAGCATTCATTTTACGAATAGATTCTTCCAATTCTGGAATCTTGCCATATTGTAATGCAGACGCTTTTTCATAATCCCCATTACGCATAGCGGTCGCAACCTCTGCCTTGGCCGCATCCAACGCCGCCATCGCATCAGACAATCCACGCATTTTCTGTTGTTCTGCCTGCCATTGGGCGGTTAAGTCTTTGGATTCTTCTTCGACCTTTTTAATAATATTTTCCAAATCTTTCAGACGTTTTTTTGATTCTTCATCCTTTTCTTTTTTCAAGGCCTGCTGTTCAATCTTTAATTGCACCAAATGCCTATCAACTTCGTCCAACCTATCTGGTTTAGACGCAATTTCGATACGCACACGTGCGGCGGCTTCATCAATTAAATCAATGGCCTTGTCTGGTAAAAAACGGTCTGTTATATAACGATTGGACAATTTCACCGCAGACACCAGCGCAGCATCAGCAATACGCACACCATGATGCCCTTCGTACTTTTCTTTTAATCCGCGCAATATAGAAATCGTATCATCAACGGTTGGCTCATCAACATATACGGGTTGAAAGCGTCGTGCCAACGCAGGATCTTTTTCGATATATTGCCGATATTCATCCAACGTTGTTGCACCCAAACAATGCAATTCGCCACGCGCCAACATAGGTTTTAATAAATTCGCCGCATCCATTGAACCTTCGCCCTTACCGGCCCCGACAAGGGTATGCAATTCATCAATAAACAAAATAATTTTTCCATCAGCATCCTTGACAGCCTTCAAAATTGCTTTCAAGCGTCCTTCGAACTGTCCGCGAAAAGATGCGCCCGCCATCAATGCCCCCATATCCAAGGACAACAGTTGCTTTTTTAATAAATTTTCAGGCACATCCCCAGAAATAATACGTGTTGCCAATCCTTCGATAATTGCGGTCTTACCCACCCCTGGATTACCAATTAACACGGGATTATTCTTTGTACGACGACTTAACACCTGAATAGTACGTCTGATTTCTTCATCACGCACAATCACAGGGTCAAGTTTTCCATCAGCCGCCAATTTTGTAAAATCTGTTGTATATTTTTCTATTGCCTGCTGTGGTGATTCTTGTAAATCATCTGGATTCATATTTTATGCTGCTTAATTTTTTTCTTTGCAGTATATATAGTGCCATAAAAACACCTTTCAAGACACAGGCAACAAATCCCAAATG
Organism: Candidatus Enterousia sp.; assembly: GCA_045651445.1. GTDB lineage: Bacteria > Pseudomonadota > Alphaproteobacteria > Rs-D84 > Rs-D84 > Enterousia. The sequence continues at coordinate 13,872 of JAZRSI010000020.1, forward strand.
CAGACTTGCGACATAAAACAATTTATATTACCATCCATCCAAACAAAGGAAGAATACATGACAATTTTTTCACAATCAGATATCGAACAAATCCACGCACATGGTTTAAATATTGACACGATACACCAACAAATGAACGATTTTATATCGGGTTTTCCATACGCAGATATTATTTCAGCCGCCACAATGGGCAACGGAATTAAATCGATTTCTGATTATGATGCGACTAACGAATACACAAAAAATCAAAACAATTACAAAATTGTAAAATTCGTTCCCGCATCTGGCGCCGCCACCCGAATGTTCAAGGATTTATTTGAATTTTTATCCACAAACACCATTAATAAAACTACACAAATCGTATTGGATAATCTATCAGACTTTGCCTTTTATGACGATTTGAAGCATTTCCTGCCGCAAAATCCAACTGCGCACGACATAATTGAATGTATTATCACGAACCGCGGTCTGAATTATGGCAACCTGCCCAAGGGCCTGTTACAATTTCACAAATATAACGAAATCAATCGAACCGCCGTCGCAGAACACCTGACCGAAGGGGCACAATACGCAACATCTAATGGTATGGCAAACATACATTTTACAGTATCACCAGAACACATATCCGGATTTAAGGCGCTGTTGGAAAAAATCGTTCCTGAATACGAACGGGAATTTGGCATACAATATAATATAACAATGTCCACCCAAAAATCAGAAACGGATACTATCGCAGTTAATCTTGACAATTCACCATTTAGAAACGAAGACGGCACCCTGCTGTTCCGTCCATCTGGTCATGGTGCCTTAATTGAAAATCTAAACGAAATCGATGCTGACATAATATTTATAAAAAACATCGATAATGTATGCCACGAAACACAACGCACAGACACAATAAATTACAAAAAATCATTGGCCGGCATTGCGATACAAATTCAGAATAAAATATTTGAATACCTAAATGCACTGGACAATGGCAATGCAAACGAAACCGAAATTATCGATTTTATAAATCAAAACTTGGGAATAAAAATATCTGACGCATCCGAAATACGTGCCACATTAAACCGCCCTTTGCGCGTATGTGGCATGACACGCAATACGGGGGCCCCTGGGGGCGGGCCATTCTGGATAAAGACCGCAAATGACAACGCCAGCCTGCAAATCATCGAACCAAATCAAATATCACCTGAACAGGCACATATATTAAAAGACGGCCAATATTTTAATCCCGTCGATATCGTATGTATGCCGCGTGATTACAAGGGCAATAAATTTGATTTAACAAAATATATTGATCCAAAAACCGGTTTTATATCTGAAAAATCTAAAAACGGCCGCACATTACGTGCGATGGAACGCCCCGGATTATGGAATGGCGCGATGTCCAATTGGAACACGGTATTTATCGAAGTTCCCATCACAACATTCACCCCGGCCAAGGTAATAACCGACCTATTATCTGGGGGTCATAACAACAAATAATAAAAAATATGAAAAGAATACTTGACTTTTCAATAAAATTATTATAAATTTGGGTTCGCTATTAATTAAGGATTAAGTATTATGCCACGTGTATGTAAAGTTACAGGTAAGAAAACAGAAGTTGGGATGAACGTTTCCCACTCTCATCGTCGTACAAAACGTACATTCTTACCAAATCTTCAAACATTGAAGTTCCACAGTGATATTTTGGGACGCGATTTTTCATTGCGTATTTCAACGGCTGGCTTGCGCACATTGACCAAGCATGGTGGTTTGGACGCATATGTAATGGCGAAACCAGTATCCCGTTTAACCGAAGAAATGGCTGCGATTAAAAAAGCCATTGAAAAGAAGAACGGCAAACCAGCCGCACCTGCAAAGAAACCTGTACACAAGGCGAATCGCAGTGCCCGCTTGGTCAAGAAAGTAGAAGCAAAGAAAGCCGCCTAATTGGTTTTCTATGTGTTCTGGCCCCGTGGCGGAATTGGTAGACGCGCTTGACTCAAAATCAAGTTCTGCAAGGAGTGTCGGTTCGAGTCCGACCAGG
>JAZRSI010000021.1:0-7564 GCA_045651445.1 Candidatus Enterousia sp.
CTTTGTCATCCCTGCGCAGGCAGGGATAGGGTCCCCCAACCGTGCGCAACGCGCACCAATAATATCTTGCAAATTTCTCCTGCCCCCCCTGGGGGCGTCGGCCCCCGCAAAATTCAAATGAATTTTGTGGAAACGCGTTGCGAATTCCCCCAACCCTTGAACCAAACTGTCGAATATTTCGTGCATATTTGGAAATATTTAGTTGCGTTTATAAATATTTGTAATACAATCTAAGTATGTAATATAAACCAAGGATAAAACCCAATGCATATGTAATATTGTAATTTTTTTATAAATCACACATAGAAATATGTGGTTGTTTAATTACAATAATGGGGTTTTATTATGGGTGTAATTTCTTTATCAAATGTATTTTTTGGATATAACGACAATAATTTATTAGACGGCATTTCGTTTTCTTTTGGCGATAACGAACGTGTGGCAATTATTGGGGATAATGGCTGCGGCAAGACAACACTATTGCGCTTGTTGTCGGGGGCATTGTTACCTGATTCTGGTAATATTAGTCGGAACGCCGATACTTATATCTTGAACCAAATAAATGTATCAGATTCTAAAAGTGGTGGCGAACAACAAATGTTTGCGCTAATGCGTGCGTTTGAATCGGGGGTGGATATTTTATTATTGGACGAACCGACAAATAATCTGGACATTGACGCCAAACAGGTATTCTTTAACCGATTAAGAACATATCCAAATGGTGTTGTAATCGTTTCGCACGATCGGGAACTTTTACGTCAAGTGGATAAAATAATAGAATTACAAAACGGCCAATTAAAGGTTTATGGTGGCAATTATGATTTCTATCTGGAACAAAAAAGAATAGAATCAGACAATCTTTATTCCAAATATACAAATGCCCAAAAAAATATATCCAGATTGAATAATACAATGAACATTGCCCAAAACACGCGTCAGCATCACGAACAGAAACAACAAAAAGAAATCAATACTTCGCGCCGCAGTCGTTTGGAACAAAATGCCCTGCGTGGCAAAAGCCTTGAAACCGAGGCTAAAAAGCGGGCTATTATTCAAAAGAAGTTGGATGAACAAATATCAATTCAACAATCTTTGTCTGAACAAATGCGAAACGAAACGATAAAGATACCCGTCCCGAACAAGCCCTTTTATAGCAAAGAATTGATAAAAATTTCAGGGCTTAGTTTTACGTACGGCGACAAGATTGTGTTTCAAGATTTTGATTTTACGATGTATGGCAAATCAAGGGTGCGCTTGGCGGGCAAAAATGGTTCTGGGAAATCGACATTATTAAAGATTATTTGTGGCGAATTAAGGCCACAATCTGGGATGGTAAAAACATACGGTAAAATTGCATATGTAAATCAAGACTTATCAATCCTAGACGTGGACAAAACAATAATTGAAAACATAATGGAAATATCGGGTTGTCTTAAACACGATGCGCACGCGATTGCTGCGAACTTTGGTTTTCGTGGGGCTGCGTCTTTGCAACGTGTTGGAACATTATCTGGCGGTGAATTATTAAAAGCAACCTTGGCGGCAATTCTTGGGGGCGATAATCAGCCAGACTTATTGATTCTTGACGAACCGACAAATAATCTTGAAATTAAAAGTATTGAAATCTTAGAAGACGCATTAAATCAATACACCGGCGCGATACTGCTTGTTTCACACGATGAAACATTTGTCAAAAATATCAAGATGGATACAGAAATACATTTTTGATTAAAAACTTCGTAAATGTGTGAAAAAAAGTGGCGTTTTTCACCATCCAACTTTCGAACTTTCAGAATGGATTGAAAATAACAAGTGATAAATCAGGCTTGGTTGTATATTTTTATCAGAAAAGATATCCCGCCGAATCAGGTTCATTTCCACAATGCATGATTTACGTACTTGTTTACAATAAATACCTGACATCACAAATCGGTTTATGCTCTTTATTGTACACAGGTTCTATTTTGTTATCTTTGATTTCAAATTTTTCAATTTTTGCTTTTGTGGGTTCTGTATAATCAGCACCGACATTTCTTGCCGCGCTTGTTATCAAAAACGGTTGCGTTTGAAATTTATAAGCACGCAGAATACAATCTGCACTTTCTTGGGTTGTTAATCGTGCCAGTTTTTCACCATTATCAAGGTATATATCATAAAAAGTGTAAGAATGTGCGGTGCCCGTTACAAAACGACCGCGCTTAATAGTATCTTTTACACCGTCATTATTAACATCAATATAGAAAGTATCTATTTGTTTTATTCCGTAATTATCAGACAAATTGAAATTTTCAGTTTTTTCTGGTGCCGGTAAACCATCAGAAAAATCACCAGAATATTCATCAACTTGTTTCGTACAAGCCGCACACATTAACAAGATAAAAAAATTAATCAACACTTTCCGCATGACATCTGCATCCGTATTCTTCACCTGGATGTGGTGTATCATACCATGTTCTGACTTCGCCGTCCAGTGCTTCATGCTCTGGTCGAACTTTATCATCGCCAACTGTTGCCCAAACATATTTTTCATGTTTGGGAACCAGACGTTTTTTGCCCGACATATTCCCCTCGTGTTTAGCCATCGCTTTTGCTAGGTTTAACAGATTGTCTTTTGAAAGGTTGTTCATCGGTGTTGAACGCGGAAAGCCAGTTTGTCTTTCAATAGATTTTAAGTAATTTTCAACATTATTTTCATTTGGTGGCGCATATCTGTTTATTGCGCCTTCTATCGTTAGTTTTTGATACGAATTTGTTGCCAGCAAACTAGCCATGGCATTAAAACCTGTCGCAGTATCTGGAAATATAGCAAACCTGCCGTCCGTTCCAATTGCACCATTGTTGCGTGCGAATTTTCCATCTTCCAGATTACCAGGGTTGTTATTACGCCATGCTCTGCTACCGCCACTTGCTTCGTATATGTTTCCATCGTTCCCGACATACATTCTGGTTGTGCCAATCCCTGGAAATGCGGATACATAAGTAGGTTCCATTTATAACTCCTTTTGTTAAATAAAAAACACCCGCGTGTGCGGGTAATTAAAAAAAAGACGACCTGTGTCGTCCGCTGAATGTGTATATTATATCACAAAATGTGCAAAAAATCAATTCTATATTTCAAACCGCCTGAGCCTCTTGGTTTTTCAATAAAAAATCCGCCCACATGGACGGAAAATCAGATTTGGCAGGGCCATCTGTGCAATTTGCGAATTGATACTATGTGTGAATTGTTGCAGTTTGGAAAAGAAATAAAATCATTTTTGCAGATTTTGTGATATAATGTAACAAGAAATGGGTAAAAGGAAATAAAAACATGAATAAAAAATTACGGCTGTTGTTAACAAATATCGCCTTGAATAATTCTCCTTATGGAACAGAATGGTATTCTGGGCCAAAACGTTTTGAAGATAGTTTAATTGCACTTGGTGTAAAACTTCCGCAACATTTATACTGCAAATATAAATTACCAAGAGATATTGAACCAGAAGCTTATATGCAAAAACTGTCTTTATACGTTTTTTTCATCGATTATGATTCTTGGGGACATGCTTTGTTAGAAGAAAACAACCAAATAACACAACACGAAAAAGATTTGATAATCAAAGAAATTCATTCAAAGCAACAAGAATATACCAAAGAGTTATTGGGTGATGGTGAAGAATTGTTAAAACAGAATCCAAATTTGCGGCATCTGTCGATTAATTCACAAAATGTTGTTGATATTCTGGCTGGTGCTACTTTTTGGTATGCACCAAGAAATATAGAATATTTTATCGATTATAAAAAACGTGATATTAATAAAGAACACGAAAACAATAGAATTATTAGTGGTTTTGGCATAAAAGAATCGTGTGGCATTCTTGCTCCAGAAATGGCAGACATGGTAATTTCAGCATTGAGGAAACACACAAATATCATACCCAATAAACACAAAAATAGATAAAGAGATACATTTTTGATTAAACAGTTCGTAAATATGCAAAATGGTAGTGGTTTTTGATGCCCGATTTACGAACTCACGAAAATATTAGAAAACAAAGAAAAAACCGACCCAAAAGGTCGGTTTGAATTCTTGGCAGGGCCAATTGTGCAATTCACGAATTAATGAAATGCACGATTTGTTGTTGTTTGGGAAAGATGTTAAGGTGTTTTTGGATATGTTTTGTTAAATAATTTTTTTATGTTATAATAGGACTATATTCAAAACCAGTAAAAAAGGATAACAAATGGCAGATTGGTTTAATGATGATTTATCTGATTACATAGATAAAAAAGAAAAAGTTATTATTGATGTGCGTAAAAACGATAAAATCCGTGTTTTATCCAGTTTTATTTTGTCATTATTTCTTTCAACAATATTAGGGTTTGTGGGTGCGTTTGTAGATATTAGACTCGCAATATTTGCATTGCTATGTAGTTTTTGCCTGTTCGTGTGGTTGATTTATAACAGCCAGCGAGCAACAAGGTATGTTTTAACAAGTTGTGGAATATATAGAATTGCAGGATTGATTTTTAAAAGCACCAAATTTGTTGCATATAACCAAATCACAGATGTAAGCATATCCAAAGGACCGATACAAACAATTGTTGGTTGCGGTTCGGTTGGTGTTGGTACAGCCAGCGGGAATGTTGTTGGTTCTGTTTCAGATGGTAATGGCACCATATATTCAATAAATGAATTAGACATAGATTCTGTAAATGATTATAAAAAAATCAGAGAAATAATTATCAAAAACAGAAAAAAATAAAAGGTTGGATTTTCAACCTTTTATTTTTAAAAGTTCGTAAATAGGCAAAACGGTGTCTATTTTTAACTATATCAACTTACGAACTCGTAAAATGCTTGAAAATCCAATCAAAAAAACACCCAAACGGGTGGTTTTAATTTTTGGCAGCCCCAACTGTGCACTTCACGAACTGATTTTGTTCATGAAATTTTGTTGTTTGGGAAAGAAATGAAGGTGTTTTTGGATAGATATGTCAAAAAATAGTTTGAAATTCCTATGCGTGTTGATACCATGCGTATTATGGAAATATTTATAGTTGTTTTAATTATAGGACTGTTTGGTTTATTTATTAAATCAATTGGTAGTGCTGCTGGAAAAAGTTATACTATAAATATCTGGCCCAAAAGATATGATGAAAGATTAAATGAAATAACATCCGAAGAACGCGGAACTTGGTCAGAACGAAAACTGATTAGCGCTTTACTTGATTATGGTATTCCACCCAAGGCAATATTTCATGATTTATATGTAAAAAATGGAAAGTACGGTTTTTCGCAGATAGACGTTGTTGTCGCGACAAAAGTGGGTTTGATTGTCTTTGAAGTAAAAGATTATTCTGGTTGGATTTTTGGTAAGGGGCATCAAAATCAGTGGACTCAGAGTTTCTATGACAAATATAACCACGAAAAACATACATATCGTTTTTATAATCCTGTGTTGCAAAATGAAGCGCATGTCAAAGTGTTACAAAAACAATCCAAACAATTCGCAAGCTTACCGTTTTATTCTGTGGTTGTTTTTTATGGTGACAGTGAATTAAGAGATATTAGTTTTATACCAAATGGAATGTTTGTTGTAAAGCCACATAGGTTGGGTGATGTGTTAGATGTCATTTTAGATAATGACGATGCAGAATATACAGATAAATACGAAGTTATGCGAATTTTAAAATCTGCCGTTGACAATGGGAATGATACAGATACTCAAACCGAGCACGCAGAAAAAATTAAAGATATGTTGGGAAAAGATAGGGTATTAGATTAATTATTGCAAAAAATAGTGTTGCGGAATATAATCTTCCAAAAGAAAGGCTTAAACATGAACAGAATATGTTTACTTTTGGTGTCATTATTTTTATTTGGTTGTACAGGAATGTCCAAAGATGGCGAAATCTGTTTCGAATTCCAAACATTTGAGGTGTTGCAGGGTTTAGAGGGCGGAGCTTTGGCCTATGAATGTCCTTGGTATGAAGAAATGTGCTTTACTAGACCTGTTGTATACTTAACAAGTCCACAAGACGTTGATTATTACGATGAACAAAGTGTGTCATCATCTTCAACAACGTGTTGGATTCAGGATGGTGTATATAGATACACAAACAAAAATGACATTATGAAAACAGTGCCGAGATTAAAGTTGGTTGAAAAAATGAAAAAATAAAAAAAGGAGACACAATGAAAAAAATATGGGTGTTTATTCTTGGAATCGTTACGGGGATTATTTTGACGATATTGTTTGCCTCAGTATCATATATTTCTTCAACTGGTGGCAATTCTGGTTTGAATATGTTTGAAGAGCCTGGCGAATGTCTGATAAGAAGGTCCAGTTTAAAAATATTTCAAGTTTTGGAACCTACAGCAGCATTAGCCATGATAAAAGACGATTTTTCATCAGGGGCATATTTGTTGGTCAATAATGAAGGTAAATCATATTATGATGACCAAGTAATTAAATTGCCGACAGGAAAATGCTTTAAGCAGATTGGTACCTATCAATATCCTACCAAAGACGATAGATTAAAAACGGTGCCAGTAGTTCAAATATTATAAAAAATAAACTCGTCAATTTGACGAGCTTTTTTATTATATTATCCCAATGGTATTTGAACTACGAAAAAGGTTAGATTTCTAACCTTTTATTTTTAATAGTTCGTAAATGTGTGAAATCGTGGCTGTTTTCAACATCTAACTTTCGAACTGCTGACAGTATTGGAAATCCAATCAAAAAAACACCCAAACGGGTGTTTTTGATTTTTGGCAGCCCCAACATCGCCCCTTGACAACCAATAATCAAACCTAGACGCAAAAACTCTATTAACCATATCCGTTTTTGCAGGTTTGCTAATTGTTTGTCTGCGTATTCGCCATGCGTGCCTGTGGGCGTTGCCCACGAAAACTGCGTTTTCATATGGTGCATACGCACCAATAACGGCACTCTGGCGCATCCGGTTGGGGGGCTTTGGGCAAAATTAAAACCGACCCAAAAGGTCGGTTGTAATTTTGGCAGCCCCAACCGGATTGTCTGATTCCCATGTTCGTTTTCACTCCATGGGCCCCTTTCGCTACGTAAGGTTCAAACTGCGCCAGTATGGCTTGTTTTCACCAACTTACGCCCCGAACCTGCGGTTCTCATCTCGGTGGGAACAGGCAAAAATAAAAACCACCAAAAGGTGGTTTTAATTTTTGGCAGCCCCAGCTGGACGACTTTCGAACTTTACTGCTGCGCGACTATGATGAAATAGTCAGAAATATCAACGCGTTAGAAGATTTTATGAACAGTCTAGATGGGTAAAATATTACCTAAAAGTGCGAATTCCGTTGGCTGAAAAGACTACCTGTTGGCCAGTGCTACTGATTACAACTATCTTATCTCCCTCGTGATAAGCGTTTTTAGCATACATGACTCTACTGATGTAATTGCCGTAGATATTTTCGATAATCACGTGTTCTCCTTGCCATCTAAAACGAATAGACATGATTACTCCTTCTTCGCTGGTGCGTAATGATAAGTTGCACGCACCGTAATGCCGAAATGACGTGCAATTTGACTTCTATTGTACT
>JAZRSI010000022.1:0-12874 GCA_045651445.1 Candidatus Enterousia sp.
TCTCGTCAACTGACGTTCCGAACCAACGGTTCTCATCTCTGTCGGATCGGCAAAAATTTAACCGCCCTTTCGGACGGTTGAAATTTTGGCACGCCCTGCAGGATTCGAACCTGCGACCTGCAGATTAGAAATCTGATGCTCTATCCAGCTGAGCTAAGGGCGCAACGCAACATATTTTATACTATTTTTCAGAAATTTCAAGTCCAAGATTTTCTGGGGTCAATCTACCAACAGATGCCAAAACCGCAAAATATGCCGAAATACGCGCATGCTCTGCCTGGATATGCGCCACACGCGAATTCAATAATTCCTGTTCCGCATTCAATACATCAAGGACCGTTCGACGCCCCCGCTGTTGTTCATCACGAATTCCCGCAAGTGCCGTTTTATTCGCATTTACACTGGCCAAAGTGGCATTAATTGCATATTCCTGGGATTCATATATATTCCACGCCATATGCAAATTTTCAACAATTGTTCGACGCGCATTTATAATATCGTCTTGGATTCCAGACACTGATGCCCGAACCTTGTCTGCACTGGCAAACGCATAACCTTTGTCATACAACGGAATCTTTAAATACACCCCTATTCTACCATCGCGAATTTTATCAAGATACGGTACATCGTCAATTTGTTGAAAAGAACCACGAACATCAACCGACGGTAATATTGATTTATAAGACGATATTATGTTTTGACTAATCGCGTTTTCTTGTTCGTTTAGCGCAATCAACATCGGATGATTTTTTAATGCGTTATCTTCGGCAACCTGTATAGATTCCGGGAACAATTTTTTCACACGCCCCAGATCAATATCTGAAAAGACGATATCTGTATTGCCGTATATTCTTTGAATTGTTTCCATCGAATTTTCATATTTTGCACGCGCATCAACAACATGAAATTGCGCCATCTCAAGACGAGCAGACGCCTGGGCAACATCAGTTTTCGTTAAACGCCCCACCCGCATACCATCACAAACAAAGTTATAATATTCAGTCAGAACACGATGATTATTTTCATTCAATTCCAAAACTTGTTTTGCATTAAGGACTTCGATATACGCATTTATCGCCGACATAAAAACATCTTGCTGTGTTGCGTAAAGACGTGCTTGTTGGGCATAAAACAAACCTTTGGCACTTTTGTACTGCGCAAAATTTGCACCACCTTGAAATATATTCTGTTGAAATTCAGCCCCATATTGCAATGGGGAATAATCAAACGTTTCTCCTGCGATTTTTGTTCGTGCGGCCCCGACATTTCCAAGCAGTCCCAAGTATGGTTGAAATTCTGATACCGTTGCGCGAACATCCGCGGCCGCCTTATCAAGATTACTGCGCTGGGCATTTATAATAGGATTTGTATCATACACACTTTGCAACGCAGAATAAACATTACCCCACGCATTACAAGAAAACATCAACACGCATAATAATGATATTTTTTTCATTGGCACTTCCTTTTTTTTATCTATAGCGTTGTTTTCCAACGACGCAACGCAATAATCCATATCACCAGACCCGACGCCATCATTGCGCCTGCGTGTTTGGCAAAATAAATCCAATCTGGCCCCTTTAACATAATATTACGTACCAGAAAAGAATAATGACTTAATGGATTTATATAACTTATTACGCGCAATACAATTGGCATGTTTTCCGTTGAAATTATTGCACCCGATAACATCAATGCTAAAAAAGCCACTATAATCAGCCCTAACAATGCCTGCTGTTGTGTATGTGTGTACCCAGATAACCAAACGCCGATTCCGCACGCCGGCACACAAAACACTAAGAAAGACAACAAAAACATAAACATCGAACCAACCAAAGGAACCTTAAACACAACCATTCCAACAACAACAATTGACAGCATAACAATAAAAGCCACCAACACATAAGGCAACACCTTGCCCATAATAATATCATACTTAGATATCGGTGCGGACATCAGTGTTTCCATTGTACCTGTTTCTTTCTCTTTGGTAATCGACACTGTAATTAATATCAACAACGCAAGAAACACCAATATAGATGCCATTGATGGCACCATAAAGAACTTTGTATTCAATTGCGGATTAAATAAAATACGAACATCAAAATTTATTGGTGGTTTAATTTCCGTATATGTAACATCTGACAAAGTTTTTGCAATAATTCCACGAAGATATGCTTCTATACTATGTGCTTTCAAAATATTCATAGAATCAATTAATATCTGCACTTGGCCATCATCGCGTGCAATGGCACGTGTCAATCCACCATCTGGGGCAATTATTGCGACATCTGCTATTCCCGCCTGAACGGCATCGATTGGACTGTGCGATTTAACATTTGCTGGCACAAAAAAACCAGAACCAATTGCGTGCTGATAAACCTGTTCCATAAATGTATCATTTGGCGCGTTTTGCATTACAAGTCGCAGATTATCCGCCTGAAAAGTAATTGCCCCCGACAACAGAATCATCTGGACCACTGGCATAATTAAAACTGCCACCAACAAAATTGGATCACGCAACAACCCAATAATTTCTTTTTTAAAAAATCCACGCAACACTTTCATTCCAAAGACCTTTTAAATCTGACCACACTAAACAGCATAATAACCACTACTTGGAACGCAAGAATCGCATACAACCACCATATATCAACAAACAAACTGCCCTTTAAAAATTGATCGCGTGTTATATCCATATAAAACCGCGCAGGGAACAAAGACGACACTATTCTGTATCCACGACTCATATATTCAATTGGGAAAACAAATCCTGACAGAATCACCGTTGGCAACAATCCAATAATCGCGGCGTATTGAATTGCAACTTCCTGTTTTTTTGTTGAAACCGATATCAACAACCCAATTGCTAAATACCCTAAAATAAATAGCAACGTTCCTAAAACCAATTGCCAATACGCCCCAACAAAAGGAACCGCAAACACAATACGCGCAACAAAAAAAACCAATAAAAATCCAATAAAACTAAGTAATGCATAAGGTGCCACCTTTCCAACAATAATATCCAACCTTGTTGCCGGCGTTGACAACAGCATTTCCATAGATCCACGTTCCCATTCACGACATATTGTCAACGTCGTCAGCATAATTGCAACCAGCGCAATAATAACAGCAGACAATCCAGGCACCGCAAACCAACGAGAATTCAATTCTGGATTAAACAAATATCTTATTTTATATTTTGGATTTTCATTTACTGACATAACTGGAACATCGTGTATTTTAAACCAAGAATTCCTATTAATCGTCGTCAAATAATTTGACACCGATGAAATCGAAGAACTTTCTGTCCCATCCACCAATATCTGAACACTTGCCCCATTATTTGTAAAAAAGTCCTTTTCAAAGCCCGGCGGGATTACCAACCCCACACGTGCACGCCCGGCAACAATATCATCAAACAAAGAATTTGGATTCATAACATTCTGTGGCTTGAAATACCCAGAACTGCCAAACGTTTCAACCAACTTTCGCGACGACGTAGTTTTATCATTATCAACATACGTCATATTAATATGCTTGATATTAAATTCAATTGAACTGCCTAAAATCAAGACAATTAGCAACGGCAACATTAACGCCATCATTAACGTAAAAGGATCGCGCAATATATGTTTAAATTCTTTGGATAATATCGCGCCTGCCCGACGCCACGAAAAGAACTTCATCTGTTTTGTCCTTCGACCAATCGAATAAAAACATCTTCCAACGATGGTGAAATCTGCGTAATTTCCCAATCTTTTTTCAACGAACGCAAATGTGGTGCAACATATACACCGTCTTGAAAGCGAAGATGAAAATTCGCACCATACGGTTGCCAAATATCAACAACGTTCATATTTGGCGGACGTGCATTTTTATGTCGCGGACGCAAACGATAAAGACTATCCCCAAATGTTTTTCGTTTTAATTCATCAGGGCTATCCATTGCAATCAATTCCCCTGCCCGCATTAATGCGATACGATTACAATTTTCTGCTTCGTCCATATAATGTGTTGTAACAAAAATTGTTTTTCCTGACTTTGCTAATTTTTTTATTAATCGCCAAAATCGCAGACGCGCAACAGGGGCAACACCGGCAGTTGGTTCATCAAGGAAAACAATTTTGGGATTGTGCAACAACGCAACACAAAGGGCAATTTCTTGTTTAATTCCGCCCGGCAAATCCTTGACGACGACACGCAAATCACGATTAAAGCCTATAAAATCTAATAATTTTTTACGCTGATTTAAATATACATTATTATCAAGCCGACGCAATGCGGCCGCGAAATCAAAGTTTTCCCCCACAGACAAATCATTATAAAGTGTAAATCGTTGCGACATATACCCAACCTGACTTTTTATTATATTTTCACGTCCACGAACAAATTCTGTACCGTTAATAAATACACGCCCACTGCTGGCGGGCAACAATCCACACAACACACGAATTGTTGTTGTTTTGCCTGCGCCATTTGCGCCCAAGAATCCGAATATTTCCCCCATTCCAACATCAAAAGACACATTACGCACCGCATAAAAATTCCCGAAACGAACCGACATATTATTTACCCTTACGATTATTTTTTTCATGCCTTACCTCTCCCGCGCACGCATTAAAAACAAATCGTCAAAATTGTTCACTTTATACCGTTTTAGCATTTCTTCAGGGTTACCAGTTGCCAGTACGCGCCCTTGTTCCATCAAGACAACACCGCTACAACGTTCGGCTTCATCCATATACGCAGTTGACATCAACACCAAGATTCCGCTTTCCACCGCATTATGTAACAAATCCCAAAATTGACGCCGACTAATTGGATCTACACCATTTGTTGGCTCATCAAGTAACATTATCTGGGGCGAACGCAACAAAGCACAAATCAACCCCAATTTTTTATACATTCCACCCGACAATTTACCTGCTGGCCTATCAAGGAAATCCCCCAATCGTGCAAGGCGTATTAATTCTTGCTTTTTCTTTTCAAAATCCGCATCGTTTATCCCATACAACTTTCGAAAAAAATCAAGATGTTCTGAAACCGACAAATCTGCATACAAACTTTGACTTTGTGGCATATACGCGATATCTTCTTGAATTTGTTTATATCCAATATCATTGCCATCTTTGCGATAAACTATTCGTCCAGAATTTGCCCGCATCAAATCTAGCATTATTCGAAAAAGCGTTGTTTTTCCTGCCCCTGCGGGTCCAATAACCCCATAAAGATTACCATTTACAAATTGCATTGACACATCGTCCAACGCCGTTATTTTCTTAAAGTGCTTTGACACATTTTCAACATAAATTTCAATTTTTTTATTCATCATTCAATAGCGTACTTTCAATTGTCATTCCAGATTTTAAAATCAAATCTTGATTTTCAAATTGAACCTTGATTCCATACACAAGACGCGTTCTTTCATCGCGTGTTTGAACATTTTTTGGTGTAAATTCGGCTTGTTCACTAATTTTTATAATTCGTCCAACAAAGGTTTTATTTTCTGCCTCGGGCAGAAATCCAACAACAGGTTGCCCAACTTTTAATTTATAAAGCATACTATACGGCACATAAAAATACGCCCAAATATCATACGGATTTGCCAAAGAAATTAAAACGCTTCCTGGGGCAACTACTTCACCAACCTCGCGAAATTTTGTTGTTACGATTCCATTAATTGGCGACACAACTTTACACCACCCCAGTTTTAAATCGTTATCTTGCTTATTCCGCAGCAGCATATCGTATTCGGCCTGGGACACATGTCCACGTTCCAACAGTTGCACTACGCGATTATATTCACCATCAATTTGCCGACCAAGAATCTTGTACGCATCACACGACAATTGCATTAATGGTTGACCGACGGATACATTATCACCTTCGATAACAAAAACATCTGAGATATCCGATGCGACACGTGCCGCGATTGTAACCTTGGTTGTTTCAAGCGTTCCCGCATACACAAACGGTCTTTTTTTAAAAAAATAAGCACCGACTACCCACGCAACAATTGCGCCCCCCCCAATAATAATCGCCCAAATAAAAAGCTTTTTCCATTTTGTGTTCATATACAAATTATGCCAAAAAAATCCCGATATTTCGTCGGGTATGAATTCTTAACGCATAAAAGAAGAAAAACCGCCGCAAATGCGACGGTTTGAATTTTCTGGTCGGAGGGTAATTTCAAGCACTCATAGGGATGTAAAATCCAGTAATAACACGGAATTTACAGGTTTTTTACGCATTTTTCGGCCAATTACATTAGATTTCAAAGTTAGATTTGAACAAATTGATAATCTTTTTATTGGGCGATGAAAATAACGCATAAATATTATCTATGCTGGCGGTCGATTTAATATGCATTTCGGTTTTGCGATTATTGGATACAGGCACCAAGATAATCAAAATTTCGCCCCATGTTGTAAAACTGTGGTAAACACCGGATATTTGCCACATAGTTTTATTTATTGTGATTTTTTTAAACCCGGCATTCCCAAGAGCCTTTTGTACCGGTTCCAGCAAGATGCTTCTTGGATGGTCCAAAACGACTTTTTCTTCGATACTTTTTCGGATAGCCATTTTATTTTTTTGCTTTTTTTATTCGACCAAAGACCAGTTTGAATTTTCTGGTCGGGGCGAAAGGATTCGAACCTTCGACATCTTGGTCCCAAACCAAGCACTCTACCAGACTGAGCTACACCCCGAAACGAAGTCTATTATAACAGCATTTTTTTAAAATGCAAATTTTTATGTATAATTTTATGCTTGTCTGATTTTGTAAAGTTTTCTATCATATAAGCAATGAAGAAATTTCTATTTATCTTTTTCGTATATTTTTCATTTTGTGGCACTGGATTATCTGCCACACGGGACGCGCAACTTACCAATACAACACCGTACAATTACAACTATATGTACCCATATATGAATAATAATATGCGCACAAATTTAAATCCTGGGGTTTCAAATTCGCTATCTTCAAATCCAATAAACACTGTTGTAAAGACAACTAAACTGGGTGGTGAACGTCGCGTTGTGGCACGTCCAACCGCCCCTGCACGTAACGCAAGTGGTGGGGGCACGTACGCTGCACGCGCTGCGACACCGATGGTATCAAATGCGAATCGCACTGCGCCACGAACGCTTCCAAACACCGCAAGTACACAGCGCCGTGTTGTTCCACGTACTAACCCCGCCGCCCGCAGTGCAATAAATATGCGCGGCGGCACCATGGCGACATCAACCCGCGGTCAGAATTCATACGCATATCGTAGTGCAACTGCCCCAATTAACACGGGCACAACCGAACGCCTATCTTCGGTTCGTTGCTTGGCAGATTACACAGAATGCATGAACAGATACTGTGAACGCAAGGACACGGCATACAACCGTTGTTATTGCAGTTCGAAACTATCCCAAATTGATGCGACATATCAATCCAAGATAGAATCATTAATAACCCAATTACTGACTATCAAGGACACGAATCGGTGGACTGACGCGGAAATGAACAAATACTGGATGGAAACGGTTGGCAAGTATGGTGATGGGAATTCATGGGAAAACATTGACGCATCACTGGATATAAACTGGGCCGATTTAGAAAGCCGTGTCCGCGGTCAAAGCGCATTTACAACGGGGCACGAATACTGTGTTCAACATTTACGTGGGTGCAGTTACATGTCCACAAATTTGCGGGACGTATATCGTTCTGAAATCGCACGTGATTGCGCCGCATACGAAGAATCATTACTTCGCATTAAAAATGCCGCAGAAAGTATTTTGGGGCTATATAATGACTAATTTTCTTGGTATTGAATACGCACGTGGCGCAACGGCCACAATAACGAACGCGGGCCCTGCCTTGGCGCCACGCGCGGTTCAAAAATTATTTCCCAACACAAAATGGACAATTATTACCGCGCCACATGTATCAGATTCGCAATGCCTTGCGGACAGATTTGGCGACGCACATAGGGTTCATCACCTAACTTACAATGCCACCCCTGATGAAAAACACATAATGATAGGCGGCGACCATTCTGTAAATTACGGTCATTTTATTGCGCTGGCCGATATGATGCCGGGACAAGACCTGTGCTTGGTTTATATTGATGCGCATCTTGACATACATACACCCGAAACATCAAAAATTCAGGCCACAGGTTCCCCACACGGCACAAACGTTCGCGCACTATTGGGCCAAGGAGATGACCGCTGGATAAAAATGCAGAAAAAATTTCCTGCCCTGCGGCCTGAAAATTTATTTTTTTTGGGCACGCGTTCTTATGAACCTGCGGAAATGGAATTTATAAAATCCAAGAACATATATTTCCGTACATCAGACGAATTAAGAAACGAATCGAGTTGCGCAAAATTTATCACGGAAATCCGGGACAAAATTGGCGACAAACCATTTGTTGTTTCATTTGATTTCGACGTTATTGACCCAACATTTTTTCCAGATGTATTGGTTCCCGAAACGAACGGCATAGACATCGCCACCGCAAAAAAACTGCTAACCGCATTCAAAGATGCATACAATTTTGAATTTGTAGAATACGCCCCAAGCGGAAATCAAGAATGTGAAAAAATTGCACACGAAATAATTTCTATTGCTGTGAATTCTTGATTTCTTGGCATAATTTATTATGCCTATAAATATTCCGTGCTAAATCATCACTGATAACATCCCAATCAGCCGCACGTCCATATATAGGATTACAAACAATTGGTGCACAAACATTATTCTGTAATGGTGTATTTTTCACGCAGGACGCGACGAATATCGGCAACACCACGATTAAAAGTTTCTTCATTAACATCCCCTTGTAATTTTACAATTTGTGATTGCTGAACCATTTCAGATTCAGTTTGTTTTTTCACACATTTCAATCGCCCTGCGCGTTCGCCGGCGAAATAAACAAAAACAATGGCGCCCAGCACCATTAACAAGAAATACATTTTATTCATATTAAATTTACCTTTATAAATAACCGTTACAAAAGACCAACCAATGGCACAAGAAAACAAACCAACAAAGACGCAATTAACCCACGAATTTCATCCCCCCCAAAAAAAATAACAAAAAAACCGCATTGAAAATCAAAGCGGTCAGGAGTTATTTATCATCAGAATAAAAAATCCCCCAAACGGGGGGGAATTTATTGATTCATAGACGCAAAGAAATCGTCATTTGTTTTTGTTACACGTAATTTATCAAGCAAGAATTCCATTGCTTCTAACGTGCCCATTGGATTAATAATTCTGCGCAAAACATATGTCTTGGCCAACGTTTCCTTGCCAACCAATAAATCATCCTTGCGCGTACCAGACTTGGTAATATCAATCGCAGGATACACACGTTTATCAGACAATTTTCTATCCAAGATAATTTCACTATTACCTGTTCCCTTAAATTCTTCAAAAATAACTTCATCCATTTTTGAACCCGTATCGACCAGCGCAGTTGCGATAATAGTCAACGAACCACCACCTTCGATATTACGCGCCGCACCAAAGAAGCGTTTTGGTCGCTGTAAAGCATACGCATCGACACCACCTGTTAAAACCTTGCCACTGGATGGAACACATGTGTTATAGGCGCGTCCTAAACGTGTGATGGAATCAAGCAATATAACAACATCCTGCCCTGCTTCAACCAAACGTTTTGCCTTTTCAATAACCATTTCAGCAACCTGAATATGACGTGCTGCGGGTTCATCAAAGGTCGAAGATATAACCTCTCCCTTTACACTGCGCTGCATATCAGTAACTTCTTCTGGTCGTTCATCGATTAACAAGACGATTAATTTTACATCTGGATAATTTGTTGCAATACTATGCGCAATATTTTGCAGCATAACTGTCTTACCCGTACGTGGTGGCGCAACAATCAGCGAACGTTGCCCCTTACCCGTTGGCGAAATCAAATCAATCACACGCACAGACAAATTACGCCCCTTGTCCTTGTCATCAGGGACTTCCATTTTCAGCATTTCATCAGGATACAACGGTGTCATATCATCAAACGATACACGATGCTTTAATTTTTCAGGATTATCGCCATTAACGCGTTCAATTGTTTCCAATGCGAAATAACGTTCTGTTTCTGCCGCAGGTGCCTGAATTTGCCCTTCGACATAATCCCCTGTTTTCAACCCATATTTTTTAATTAAATTTGGCGACACATACAAATCATCAGGACCCGCCAAATAATTAGATTCTGGTGCACGCAGGAATCCAAAACCATCCTGCATGCGTTCCAATACACCATCCCCGATAAGTGTAACCTTCTTATCTGCGGCAAACACACGCATAACCGCAAAGCGCAACTGTTGCACGTTTAATTGGGATGGATTTTCAATTCCCATATCTTCTGCCATTTTCAGCAATTGCTGTGGCGACTTAGCCTTTAATTCATTAATATGCATAAATTTTTCCTTTTGTGGAGATATTATGTGCGGAACCGCACCCTGTTGATAGATACCATTATAATACAAAACACAAAAAAAGTCAAGCACCAAGCAAAAATCCCCAAAAACCGAATGAAACATAAGATAGTTTTCCCAAAGGGTTAAAATTCTTGACAAATATATTTTATATCCATAGAATAAAATCATAGTAAAAACAATCATGACCACAGGAGTCAAACATGAAACTAACCCAGAAATACAATTTCAAGCACTTGCGTAAAATCGTACCTATATTGGGTCTTGGTGTTGCGGCGGCGACATTTTCCCCCGGCTGCAGCGACGGCGAAGAAGGCTTAATAAAAAACCAACCCCCAATGCCAACAACACCGGAAACACCATCCACCCCAACAACCCCGGAAATACAGAAACATGATGGAATTGTTGTTGTAAAAGGTGGTAGACCCATTTCAAGATTTTTTTATGAACTGGATAGTTTATTGGCGGACCCAACGGTTGATCAAGTATATGTTGAACCACCAAAAGAATTAATTGACGGGGCGTTTCATCCAGAAAACGTTGCTGCTTGTAGATATTACACACTACAACCCGCATTAGAACGTTCACCACGTGTACATGGTCGTGGTAATTTCATATACCGTCCCGGCTTGGCGTCCGCCGTCCCAGAAGATAGCCTATGGTACGTTGCAAATGGTTGGACCATCAATCAACATTTACAAGAACAAAATCAAAAACAAAAATAAACCAACCGCCAAACGGCGGTTATTTTTTAATTGCACAATATAAATTTTTTTAATACCATTACCCCTGAAATGAAGGGAACAAAACTAATCTTATTTTTATTGGTATTACTTACACCGTATTTTCCAACATACGGCCTAAGTTATAGCGACCCCGACATAACCAATTGTACTTCTAGTGCCGGGGTATTAAAAGAAACATATTGTACTATGATTAGTTCCAACGGCATAGACAGTTGCTATGGTATTGCGACTCAATATTGCAATCAGGTTCCCGGTTGTGTTCTTCGAAGCGGTGTATGCCAAGCCTGCCCAGCTGGGACCGCCGATAAAACATCGGACAAAACCAGCTCACTGGACATTCAATTTAAACAACAAAACGAAACATGTAAATCATGTAGTTTTTCTTCTTACTCAAACTATAAATTCGAAATTCCTGGCTGGGTTTTACCAAACCTCCCAAATCAGGACTCCTATCCTTGTCCATATACGGTGGTATGCAACGATGGCAAATATTATGATTTTACAGACTCTACATGTAAATCATGTGCCCCTAACCAAATCATGCCCACTGGACAGGGGTCAACCTATATCCCAAATACCACAGTTGGCACAACAAAAGATGCGGGTTGTTATACATGTGGCGAAAAATCATCCCCAAACGATACGCAAACCGAATGTAAATGCAACACGTATTATCAGTATAACGGTTCACCCTCGGTAACAGATTGTCCCAACGGTATTTGTCCCCCATGTACATATAAACCAACAAATATAACATATAAATGCACTGGCGATACTAAAACCACTTATGACGACTTTGCAACCAGCGAAGACTATCACATCAACGTAAATTTCAGCAATAACTGCACAAAAATCGGATATACTCTGGCCGGATGGCAATGTACAAGCTGTGAGAACACCCAAACAATATACAAGACAGGTTCTTCATTTTACAATCCAGCAGCAAATGTAGACGAATATGGAACAATTAAATTCACCTCCCATTTTGAACCGAAAACATTCACAATTACATTCAAATCATCCACGTCATCTGATGCCACGAATTGTTTTGACCCTTCATCATTTAATTGCACATACAATGACAAATGTACAAATACCAATTCGCAAAATATTCAAGCATATTTATATAAACAGGGGTATTGCGAGGCCCCCGCAGACACGCCTATTTTTGACGGTTGGGAATGTTACAAAACAAACGCGACGGGCGCAACCGTACCCTGTTCCGAAAATACCGATACCAACCATATAACATATGATGAAATCGCTGGTATTATTGACGTTAATACCGGCATGGTGAAAGAAGGTAAAGATGACGACTTCAAAAATATAATTAACTTATCTGGTGGCGATAATGCAATTTTTGTTCCAAAATTCACGAAATGCCCAAACGGAAAATATTGTTCAAGCAGCGGAGACAAATCCGATTGTCCGGCCCCATCCACATCCAATTACGATGATAACAACTATGAACCAAAAAACAGTATTCGTGATTGCTTTATCACAAAAGACACAACCTTCTGCCCAAATAACGAATCCGACACTACCAAATGTTTTAAATTGGAAACACTGGGCGCAACCGAAGACACAAAAATCCACCACGTAGAACAAGACAACGGAATAGTATACGAATAATCCCCCCCTTTGCCCACACCACGAAGTTTTAACGAA
>JAZRSI010000023.1:0-29639 GCA_045651445.1 Candidatus Enterousia sp.
CTTGTTATTCATCTTTGATGTTTGTGCTTTTATCAATGCCTGCGTTGGCATTATCTGTTAATGTCGAAGAACCGCGAACGATAACTGCGGACAAAATAGAATATGATTTAAAGACAGAAACGATTAAAACATCCGGTGATACAGAAATTGTAAATGCCTCTGGTCAGCGTATGACACTTGTTGATTCTTATATCTCGCAACAAGGTGAAGAATTATCTGGTTCTGAAATACAAATATGGTTGGGGCATCATATTTATGTTGAATCTGATAATGTAACGCGCGAAGGTGATTTGACAATTGCGCGCAACGCTGTATTTACTGCGTGTGATAATTGCGATGCATATGGCGACGCATGGAAGATTAAAAGTCGCAAGATTATCCATAATATGGACACGCGTATGTTGTCATTTTATAGTCCGATATTAAAGGCATATGACATACCTGTTTTTTGGTGGCCATATTTAACGATACCTGACCCTGGGGTAAAGTACAAGACGGGTTTTTTGATGCCTGATTTTGAATCTACGAACAAGATGGGTACGCAAATAAATCTACCTTTTTATGTATCTATATCTGACACCCACGATATGACATTAACATTGTCGTATTTGACCCAAGAAAACCCATTGTTTCAGTTTCAGCATCGTTTAAATTTACCGCATTCTGAATATAGAACCCAGGGTTCATTTACACGTAACAAGGCGGGTGAAAATCGTTGGCATATATTCAATGATGATGTTATTGAATTGGGCGAATACGCGCGCGCAACAATTTTCTTGGAACGTACATCTGATAAAACATATTTGCAAAAATATGGCTTTTACGAAGACCAACCATATCTTGATTCTGGGGCAAAAATAGAATTGTTTGGCCAAAGCAGTTATGTTGTTGCGGATGCGCACATCTTCCAAGAATTGCGTGAAAGTTACGGATATCATTCTGCGCCGGATGGAAATATTTTACCAAACATACGTGCGGTACATCAGACGCGTCCATTGTTTGGTGAAACATATGCGACTTTTGGTGCGGACGTTTTGGGTATTTCTGGTGATGGCACTTCTTCTCAGCGTTTGATTGGTGATGCGCGAATAACGTCGCCTTGGACATTATGGGGCGGCAATCGTTTGACCGCCAGTTTATCTGCACGATATGATGTTTATCATTTTAACAATACAACCATGATAGACGGCCAGGATTTTACCGGCTTCAAGAATCGTTTTCTGCCAAGTGGTTATTTAGAATGGGGATTGCCACTATTTAAACCTACATCGAACTGGACGCAAATCATAGAACCGCGTGCCCGATTAACATTTATGCCAAATCTAGACAAGAAAGCATTCGCCCTAAACAACGATTCTGCGGGCGCGATTTTGACAGATACAGTTTTATTTTCGGATAATCGTTTTTCTGGCTATGATTTATGGGAAGATGGCACATACGCAGACTATGGTGTTCGTTGGTCTGCATTTAATCAAACCGGTCATAATGTCGAAGTCTTTTTAGGACAATCGTATGATTTTACAGATCGTCCATTATTTGATTTAAATAGTGGTTTTCACGATGGTTTATCTGACTATGTTGGTCGTATTGGATATAATAATATGAAATGGCTAAATATTTCATCCCGTTTTCGTATAAATCAATCCGACTTTGCGCTAAGGCATATGGAAACAAGTGCGTATATTGGTCAAAATGGAACGTATTTTAATATTGGCCATATCTGGTCGCAGCATTTAAGTGATAATTTTACAGAAAACACCAATATTAACGAAGCAGTTATTGGGGCTGGCTTGCGTTTAACAGACCGCTGGTCATTGCGTTGGGGTGGTGTTTATAATATGGAATATGGCGATTTCAGACGTCATAATGGTGGGATATATTATTCGCATCCGTGTTATTATTTATCTGTTGAGTATCGTCGTGATAACGCGATTAAGCAAGACTATGTTGGAACGACGACCTTCCAATTTAAATTTGGTATGGCAATTGACGGACAAGTTTATTAATATTCTAAACAAAGGACCCCAAGGATATGAGAAAGATTATATTGCTTTTGTCGATTATATTATCTGCGCCTGCGTTTGGTGCGACTGTTGTTGCGACGGTAAATGGCACCCCAATTACGGATACGGATATAACGACCCGCACAACTTTAATGGCCAAGCAAGGACGCACTGCGACCGACAACCGTCGTGTTGCGCTTCAAAGTATAATAGATGACAATGTAAAATTGTCTTATGCGTCTAACTTTAATGTGAACCCAGACGACAAAACCGTTGATGAAGAAATAAAAAAGATGGGTTTAACGGATTTATCTGCGTCTGAACGTGAAATGGCGCGTTCTGCAATGCGTGCGGAAATCGCTTGGCAGATAATAATTGCGCGAACAATCTTGCCAACTGTGGATACAACAAAAGAAGACATAAACGCAGAAAAGCAAAATCTTGCACGTGAACATGGCTTGCCGATTGAAATGACGATAATTCGTTTAACTGATGTTCCCGCTGAAATAGTTGGCAAATTAACCAAACCAAAATCTTGTGATGGTGCAATGAAAATGGCGGAACGGTTCGGTGGCGTCCCACAAAAATTCACCGCGATGCAGTACGAATTATCCGAAGATATTCGTGCGCAAATCGCGTCATTGCCCGAATTAACATGGTCGCCTGGGGCGGATGGTATTGTCTTGCTGGTATGCAGTTCGCGCAAGACGGACGAATATAAAAATCTTGACGATATAATAAAACAAAACACCAAATACAAGCAGGCAATGTTCATGGCGGATCAGCAGTTAAAGCAACTTCGTCGCAAGGCCGTGATTGTAATAAACGATGATAGATATAAATTATGAAACCGATATTGTTTAATTTTTCAGACCCCGAACTTGAAAATTTTTTAATAGAAATGGGGCAGCCTAAATTTCGCGCGAAACAAATTCGCGAATGGTTAAATCGTGGTGCGCCTAATTTTGCATCTATGAAAAATATCCCAGAAACATTGCGTATAGACTTGGACAAAATCGCGCAAACTTTGCCCGTTAATATTGTCAAGAAGTTGGAATCATCGGATGGCGAAACAACAAAATTCTTGCTTGAATTACAAGATGGTGAACAAATCGAATGTGTTTTAATGCGCACAACTTATGGCAATAGTGTTTGTGTCAGTTCCCAGGCAGGATGCGCAATGGGGTGTAAATTCTGTGCCAGTACTTTGTTGGGATTGAAACGAAATTTAACCCCCAACGAAATTTTTGCCCAGGTATTGGTAGCACAGTGGGAATTGCGTTCTGATAGGGTTTCTGACAAACCAATACGTCCAAATGGCGACGCGAATAACGGTGATGTTTCGCATATTGTTATCATGGGAACGGGCGAACCATTACAGAACACAGAAAATGTAATTTGCTTTATTGAACGTGCAAATCACGACTTGGGAATTGGGTGGCGTCGAATTACATTGTCAACATGCGGTATTGTTGATGGCATAGATCGTTTAATTGAATGGAATCGACCGATAAACTTGGCAATATCATTACATGCCCCAACTGACGAATTGCGTTCACAAATTATGCCGATAAATAATCGATATAAACTAAGTGAAGTTTTAGATGCGGCGTGGCGTTTTACAGACAACCATAATCGTCAGTTGATGATAGAATATATTTTATTGGGCAAGAAATCTGATAACGGCGAAACTATATTGTATAATGCAACCCCGGAATATGCTGAAAAATTATCAGAATTATTACGTGGTAAAAATTGTATGGTGAATTTAATTCCATGGAATGCGGTTGACGAACGCGATTTTGCATCATTGTCGGGGAATGCGGTGCATCGTTTCCAAGACATATTGATAAAAAATGGGATTCATACACGTATTCGTCGCGAACGTGGCACAGACATCGGTTCTGCATGTGGCCAGTTGCGTTTAAATAATGCCAAGAACAAGAAATCTTAACGTTTAAAAAGTTAATCTTAATCCAACGGAAAAGAATGGTGTACGCGATGTTAGTCCCCCTGACATCCAACAATCAAGGTTCTTAGAATACTTATATCTAAAAGATGCAACTGCGGTATGGTCGATAAAATCTGCGACGTCATTTTGCCATACACCCGTATCTGATAACATATAGGTTAAAGATAAACTGTATTTTAACAAATCATAACTTACCCCGGTTCCGACGGCAAATCCATCAGAAATCTCGCCGACTGGGTTTTGGTCATAGATTACGCGCCCCGTCAGTCCCCAAATCCAACTGTTGTATTGTAGATTTAGCCCCATTGACATTTGCGCGCGCCAATCTGCGGTAACGCCTGGGGTGTAAACTTCGTTATCAAAATCACGTGGTTTATCCATAAAAGATAGTCCAACAGAATATGCCTTTTTTAACTTGCCACTAGATTGTTTTACTTTGATTCCAACATCAGTTGCCCAGTCATAATCATCGGTAATCCCCGCGATAGAAAAACCATATTGAACAGAATTTATCGGTGCTGAAACCATGTTGACACGCAATGAATTTGCGCGTCCTGTTGTGATTGCGGTATCTGCGATAATTGGTCCATCTGGTAAAATTTTTTCATTGTAAATAGGTTTGTCGTTGATGCGCAATCCGCCAACATCAGGCAACCCAACGCCTAACTTGCGTGCGACGGAATCTGTGAATCCAACCTCTATACGGCCAAATTTTCGTGATTCAAAGTATCCGAATGTTTCGCGTGAAAAATAACCTTTGTCCAATGCGCTTTCGTCCAGTGCATATACCGCGCCTATTTTTGAGGAATCGCTTGTGTCAAAAGTTGCCTGACCGCGTACACGCCAATCGCCTATGGATAGCGGTGTTTCAAAATCTGGTTCGATAAAACCAAAGGTTCCAAATCCGGTAATCTTTGCGGAAACTTTTCCTGATGTATATTCCAAAGCATTTGCCACGGCTGGCATAATAAAAATTGCGCCTGCGACAATTTTTTGTAACCAAGACATCTTTATTCCTTTGCTTCTTTTAAGATTGCATCGCGCAGTTTATTATATGCACGTTCTTCGATTTGTCTTACACGTTCGCGTGATATTTTATATTTTTGCGATAACGCTTCTAGTGTAACTGCGGGTTGTTTTAATCTGCGCGCAACCAAGATTTCGCGGTCCCGTTCGGGCATTTTTGCCAAGTGTTTTTTTAGTAATTCATATCCGCGCCGTCTAAATTCCATTTTTTCAAGCACGTCTTCAATGTTTTCCCTGCCGTCGGTCATATTTGATAAAATATCAGTTTTTCCATCTTCGGAATTTATTGGTGCATTCAAAGATACATCACGTGCCCCAACACGAACGGCCATTCTTTGAACGTCTTTTTCTGGCACTTCCAGATAATTGGCGATTTGCTTGGTTTGTTCGTCTGTTAAGTTATTGTCCATAATACCCAAGGCGCGTTTTGCGCGTGCCAGATTAAAGAAAACACGTTTTTGATTTGCAGATGTGCCGATACGAACAATGGACCAATTATTAAGAATAGTTTCATATATTTCTGCCTTGATCCAAAACATCGCATATGTTGAAAATCTGAAACCTTTTTCTGGGTCGAATTTTTGTACGGCTTCCATCAGTCCCATATTTCCACTGGCGATTAAATCTGCGACGGGTATGCCATAGTTTTTATAATCATATGCCACCGACACAACCAGCCTTAGATGACTTGCAACCAGTTTTTCAGCAGCAATTTTATCCTGGTTTTTAATCCATTGTGTGGCGTATTCGTATTCCTGTTCTGCGGTTAGCACAGGTATTTTTTGTACCATCTGAATATATTGTGCCAGACTATTATCATCACTAACCCCGCGTGCTGCGACGATATTATTATTTTTTGTTGCCGGCAAAGTGGTCTTGATTTCCTTTCTCATAACTTTTATAGTATAACATAAATAAATAATTATCAAGCACAGGAGTATTTAATTATGGCAACAATTTTGGAAAGAAATAAAAACGTAAAAGCCCCAAAGAAAACGCGCGCAGAACACGCCGAAGACGCACTTTATCGCGAAGTCTGGGAAGAAGTTAATAACGAAAAAACTATGCGCTTTATCAAGAAGTATTCGCGCCATATTATGGTTGCTATATTTGGTATATTGATTATCGCAACTGCGTTCCAGATTGGTATACGTACATATAATGCGAACAAGATTGCAACGGCTGTTGCGTATGAAGATGCGCTTGCGTCTGTTGATTCTAATGCTTTGTATGGATTGGCGGAAAACACATCTGGCGCGACATCGGATTTGGCATTATTTCAGTCTTATTTACTAGACAAGGATATCAAGAAACTGGAAAAATTGGCATCTGATGGTAATACGCCTGATTTTCGCGATTTGGCCAAGTTGCACATTGTATCGATTCGTGGTAATGAAATGGGCGCAGACGAAGTTGAAAAATATTTGTCTGATATGGATTCAGACGCATCACCGTATGTATATAATGCCCGTTTAATGATTGCACAAAAATATTTATCTATTGGTGATACCAAGAACGCCAACAAATGGCTTGATAAAATTATCAATGACAAAAATGCACCTGCATCGATTGCGGGGACTGCGCAAACATTACGCTAAAAAAATGGGGGGATGTATGCGCAAATATCTTTTGATTTTGTTTTGTGGTATTGCATTGTCTGCGTGTGATAAGCACGATCCGATTTTACCAGGGGTTCGGACTGCGATATTTGACAGTGTTCACGTTGATGTATTGAACAAAACAATCTCTGATATTCCGGAAACTGCGCATATAATTGATAATTCTGACTGTCCTTATACCCAGGACGCGTCAAACATAATCAAGAATGGCGACCGTCGAATTTTCAGTGGTTTTCCAACAAATAATACTGTTGCGACAAAGCAAACTCCAATTTGTAACGGCAAGTATTTGTATGCGGGGCTCACCACGGGCGAGGTTATAAAATTAAACCCTAAAACACGCGATATAATCTGGATTGCAGATATATTCAGGACAACAAACCTAACCGGTGGTTCATCAATGGTTGATATTGTTGCGCCGATTGTCCCGATTGGCAATTACGTTTATGCCGGTGGTTTGGGCGATGCGTTTTGTAAGTTGTCTGCCAAGACTGGGGACAAGAAGTGGTGTCTGGATATCGGTGTTGGTGTTCCATTTATTATTGCGGGCAATTATGCGTTTGTTGTATCGACGGATAATAATCTATATTCGATTCGTACATCAGATGGCACGGTTTATTGGCGTACAACCATAAAACAGCAAGTTGCGCCAATATACGAAAAAGGCAAGATTTCCGTTGGAAAGCAGCGTATAGATGTGTCAGATGGAAAAATAATTAAATAAAAAACTGGACAAACGAAAAAATATATTATATGATTAGTCCGCTAATGAAGCTTTGGGTGTTTAGCTCAGTTGATTAGAGCATCTCGTTTACACCGAGAGGGTCGGGGGTTTGAGTCCCTCAACACCCACCAAAATTAAACCGCCGCATGGCGGATTTATTTTGGAATGGGTTTGCGGACGAAAACCCGGGTTTGACAAAATAGTTGACGAGAACAAGCGGCGGCGCAGTTCGAGTCTTACGCTTTGGAAAGGGGCCCATAGAGTGAAAACGAATATGGGAATATACAGTCCCTCAACACCCACCAAAATTAACCCGCCGCATGGCGGATTTATTTTGGAAAATTTCTAGGGTTTTGTTAGTTTTTTTTATCGGAGTAAAAAATGAAAAAAGAACAACTGAAAAACGTTTTTGTAAATTCGTTTTTGACGGTTGTGGCAATTTGTATGGTCCTTCACTTGAATTCGATTGCAAGCGCATCAGAATCCAAGGGCGTAAAACAACAAGGACTTACCAAGGATATAAAAATAAATCCTGATTCTGTGCCAGATCTGTCAAAGCGAATAAAGATACAAAGACAGCGCTAAAATCGCCCACAGGGCGGTATTTTTTTATTTATTTTGTAAAAATATAGTTTAAAATATCTTCTGAAACATCAAAGGAGAAAAAATGAAAAAGATAATATCACTATTTGCATTAACGGCAATAATTTCTGGTTGTACAACTGTGAATCCATACACCGGTCAAACACAAACGTCCAAGTCCACGTGGGGTACGGCAATTGGTGCAACGGCGGGTGCCTTGATTGGCAGCACACGCAGCAGCGAAGCGGCCTTGGTTGCGGGACTTGCTGGTGCGGCGATTGGTGGTGGGACGGGATATTATCTTGATGCCCAGGCCGCAGAATTGCGTGCAGAACTTGTTTCTACTGGGGTCCAGGTTATTGAATCTGATGATAACATTCGTTTAATTATGCCGGGGAACATTACCTTCAAGACAGATTCTGCGGATATAAATTCATCTTTTTATCCTGTATTAAATTCGGTCGCCAAAGTTTTGAATAAATATAATAATTCAACTGTAATGGTATCGGGACATACTGATAGCACAGGCAGCGCGGAATATAATTTAAACCTATCGCGTGAACGTGCGGATTCTGTTGCGGCGTATTTACAAGGCCAGGGCGTAAAACAATCAAGATTTGAAGTCTTAGGATTGGGTTCTTCTAATCCAATTGCATCAAATGATACGGTTGCGGGACGCTCTTTGAATCGTCGTGTTGAAATAAAAATTATACCAAACAAATAAAAAAAATCCCCATTTGGGGATTTTTTTTAATTTGTTGCCTTTTGTAGTACGGCGGTAAATGTAGATTCTGCAACTTTTTTTCCGCCAACGAATGCGATACCGTGGAATTTGTATAGTTTCATTTTTGTCATCAATAATTCCACGTGTAATTCTAATTTATCCCCAGGATGAACCATATGCGAAAATTTAATTTTTTCCATAGTTGTAAAATATCCCAAGGTTCCCTTGCGTTCTTCTTCGCTTAGATTTTTAAATGCGACATAGCAGGCGGTCTGTGCCAATGCTTCGACTTGCAATACCCCCGGCATAATGGGGTTGCCTGGGAAATGCCCGTCGCACCAAAATTCATCATCACGAACATATTTTATACCAACTGCGCTGGTTTCATTGTATTCACGGATTTCATCGACCAAGCGCATATTACCACGATGTGGAATTATTTTTTCAATTTCCTGTGCATCAATCATTGTGTATTTCCCCTGGTTATTTCTGTTTGGATAGCATCCAATTTTCAATAATAATTTTTGTTTTTGGTTTTATAAATTTATCAGTTTGCATTTTTTGCAGAATGCGCTTTGGTGGATAAACTTTTTCTGTCCAATATTTTTGATATTGCATTTTATAAACTCCAAATTATTTTTTCACATTTTTACGTAACCATGCATAGTGCCGCATAAATTCGGTCCCGGGTCCCGCTGGGTATCCCATATGGCTTTCACCATCTGGGATGTTGCGAAATACACCACTGTTTGCCCCAACAGACGCATCGTTTCCAATATGAACGCCATTTGCAACACCAACATGACCGCCTAGTAACGCTCTATCGCCGACAACAACGCCACCGGCAAGACCCACGCCACTGGCCAAGAAGCATTCTTTTCCGACAACAACACCGTGTGCAATTTGACATAGGTTATCAATTTTTGTCCCATCGCCAATGGTTGTGTCCGTCATCGCACCACGGTCGATACAAGTGTTTGCACCAACAGATACGCGTTCACCAATTACAACCCGACCAACGTGCGGGATAAATATATTCTTTCCATCTTGACGCGTATATCCAAATCCGTCTTTGCCGATAACGGCCCCTGCGTTAATAACACTATTTGCACCAATAGTTGCATTTTCAATATGTGCGCCACTATGAATAACGGTATCTTTTCCGATAACCACATTACGTCCAATAAACGCATTGGGGTAAATTTTTACACCTGTTTCAATTGTGGCCCCACGTTCAATTGTTACGAACTGACCCACGTAATTAGTTCTTTTTTTTCTGAAAAACACACCGCGTTCAATATATGCGTGCTTGCTAATTCCGAAACGTGGTTTTTCGCGATATATTTCCCCCAAGATTTTTACGATATTTCCACGTGGACTATCTGTTATTAACAGTGTTGCACCCTTTGGTGCGTGCTTTACTTGTTCTGGTTGTAACAAGATAACTGTTGCGCGTGTTTTTTGCAGTACTTCAATAGGTAATATTTTAAACGCATTGCTATTTTGTTCTGTGGAATAGAACGCCAACTGACCGGCGCGTGCATCTGCAATAGGCGCCACCCCGCGCACAGGTTCGTTTGCATTTCCTTTCAGCGTCAGACCAAATTTGGTCGCCAACGCACCGGCTGTTGTTTTACTTGCCGCCGGCATAAACAAAGACTTAATTATTTTCATCATAGTGCACCGATTATAGATAAAAAAAAATCCCTTTGCCACATTTTTATAAAGTGTATTTTTTTTCTTGTAATTTGGTATTTTGCATATATAATAAGAACTGTTCTTAAATAAAATTTTAAGGGCGGGGTTAAAAAACCCCGCTCTTTCAATAAGACATACAACTAAACGCACGAAGGAGTATATAAATGTCTTTTGTATCTATGCCACGTCAGGATTTGTTATTGGCTATTGATTCTTTGGCCCAAGAAAAACAAATTGACCGCGAAATTGTTATTGAATCGTTAGAGGCGGCAATTGCAAAAATTGCCAAGCATAAATATGGCGAAGAATTCAATATTACTGCCCAGATAGACCGCAAAAATGGTGCAATATATGTAAAACGTCTGTTTGATGTTATTGAATCTGCGGACGCGATGGGCGAAGAATATGATGCGAATAAAATGTTGACAGTGGCACAGGCAAAGAAGTATGCCAAAAACCCGGTTGTTGGTGATGTGGTCGAAGATGCATTGCCTGAACCTGAATTTGGTCGTATGGCATTTCAAACTGCGAAACAAATTATGACTGCGCGCGTTCGTGATGCGGAAAAAGGTCGTCAATACGAAGAATTCAAAGATAATATCGGCGATATCGTCAGTGGCGTTGTCAAGCGTGTAGAATTTGGTAATATTTTTGTCGATATCAATGGCAAAGCCGAAGGTTATATCAAAGGAACGGAATTAATTCCTGGGGAAAAATTAAGTGTTGGTGATCGTGTTCGTGCGTTGATTATGGACGTTGCGCGTTCCAATACTGGGCCACAAATTTTCTTGACCCGTACACACCCAATGTTTATGGAAAAATTGTTTGTCCAAGAAGTACCTGAAATTTACGAAGGCATCATCAAGATTAAATCAGTTGCACGTGCACCTGGTTCACACGCCAAGATTGCGGTTGAAACGAATGATCCTTCTGTTGATGCGGTTGGTATGACTGTTGGTATCAAGGGAACACGCATTCAGCCGGTTATTAACGAATGTAATGGTGAAAAAATCGACGTTATTTTGTATTCAGAAGACCCTGCGGTATTTATCGTCAATGCAATGCAACCTGCGAAAGTTGCGAAAATTATCGTTGACGAAGACACACGCAGTGCGGCTATCGTTGTAATCGAAGATCAGCAGTCTTTGGCGATTGGTCGTCGTGGTCAAAACGTTCGTTTGGCATCACAATTGACGGGTTGGAATATTGACGTTATGAACGAAGCCGAAGAACAAGAACGTCGCGCCAAAGAATTCAAAGAAAAGACAGAATTGTTTATCGGCGGTTTGGACGTTGATGAAATGATTGCTCAGTTACTGATAACCGAAGGTTTCCGTACAATCGAAGAAATTGCATTTGTTGACATTTCCGAATTGGAAGAAATCGAAGGCTTTAATTCAGAATTGGCATCAGAATTACAAAATCGTGCCAAGGCATATCTGGAAAAAATCGAACAAGATTATTTGGACAATGGTCATAAACTTGGTATGTCTGATGACTTGTTAAAATTTGATTTTATTAAACGTCCAACAATAATGAAATTGGGCGAAGCGGGAATCAAGTCTTTGGAAGATTTGGCTGATTTATCCACGGATGAATTGATTGAAATCTTGGGCGAAGACGTGATGTCTAAACGTTTGGCGGGCCGTGTTATTATGAAGGCACGTGAAATTGCGTATGACATTAAACAAGAAAACGAATAAAACGGTTACAAGAAAACGATTGAACCTTATAAACGGAGTGAATTTATATGGCAACATTAACACTTGGAAAATCTGTAACAACTGATGCAGTGCGCAGCAAGAAGGGCGACGCGGTTTTTGTTGAACGTCGCCGCCGTGTTGTTGCCCCTGGCAGCAAGGAATTACGGGACGAACCTGTGGCACCATCAACGCCAAAGAATGCAGCGGATGAAAAATTACGTGCTGTGTTGGCTGCGGCCAAGGCGCGTGAAGAAGAACGCAAAAAACGTGCCGCCGAAGAAGCGGCCGCGCGTGCTGCGCGTGATGCGGAAATCGAACGCGAAAATCGTGAATACAAGCAGGTAAAAGAACAATTGGCTGCGCGTGAAAATTCCAACGCACCTATTATCGAAGAAGAACCTGTTGCGCCAAAATCAAAACCGGCACCACAACAAAAAGTATTTACAAATAATGCGGTTGCTGGTGCAGGGCGCGGAAAAAATCACGGCAATGATGACGAAGAAACGCGTCCAAATAAATTCGCAAATTCCAAAAAAGATTTCAAGAAATCTGGCAAAATCCATCTTCACGATATTGTTATCGGTGATGGCGATGACGAAGATGAAATTGGAATTCGTGGTGCAAACCGCCGCCGCAGCGAAGCGTCATTAAAACGTTTCCGCGAAAAGGCGCGTGCGATATTTAATGCACCGCAAAAGGTTGAACACGTTGTAACTTTGTCTGATACAATTACTGTAAAAGACCTTGCCGCTGCTATGGCTGAAAAGGTTGGTAATGTTATCAAAAAATTGATGGAAATGGGAATGATGGCATCTGTGAATCAATCTATTGATGCCGACACTGCGGAATTGATTGCGACGGAATTTGGTGCGACTGTCAAACGTGTGGTTGTCAAACCTTATGCAGAAATTCTGGAACGTGAACCAAATCCTGAAAATTTAACACCACGTGCACCGGTTGTAACGGTTGTTGGGCACGTTGATCATGGTAAAACATCATTATTGGACGCGTTCCGTAATGCAAATGTTGCCGCCGGCGAAGCGGGTGGTATTACCCAGCATGTTTCTTCGTATGAAGTAAAAACTAAATCTGGTGCAATGATAACTTTCTTGGATACCCCGGGGCACGAAACCTTTACGGCGATGCGTGCGCGTGGTGCCCAGATGGCAGACATTGTGGTATTGGTTGTTGCGGCAAATGATTCTATTATGCCCCAAACAATCGAAGCGATAAATCACATTCGTGCGGCCAAGGTACCGTTTATTGTTGCGATTAACAAGATTGACTTACCAGAAGCAAATCCAACACGTGTAAAAACCGATTTGTTACAACAAGAAGTGCAAGTCGAAGAAATGGGTGGTGATGTTCAATGTGTTGAAATATCTGCGACCAAGAAAATCGGTCTGGATAAACTAGAAGAAGCGATTTTATTGCAAGCAGAAATGATGGAATTAAAGGCAGATGCACAAATGCCAGCGGTTGCATATGTTGTCGAAGCCAAGCAAGAAAAAGGTCTTGGTGCGGTTGCGACAATCTTGATGCGCCAGGGTACTTTAAAGATAGGCGACGTTTTTGTTGTTGGTGAAACATTTGGTCGTGTTCGTGGTCTGATTAATTCGAACGGCGAACGTGTAAAATCTGTACGCCCGGGGCAACCTGTTGTTGTTTTAGGATTAAATTCTGTTCCAAATGCGGGCGATGAATTACGCGTTATGGAAACCGAAGCGCAAACACGCGAAGTTGCGGCGTATCGCGTACAAAAGGCCAAAGACAAAGCAAATGCGGTCAAGCGCACATCTTTGGAAGAATTGTTTGCCAAACGCGATGATAACAAGAAATTAATCTTGCCAATTATTTTGCGTGCAGACGTCCAAGGTTCTGTCGAAGCAATTTCGGATATGGTCCGCGATATCAAAACGGACAAGGTTGGTGTTGAAATCTTATCTTCTGGTGTTGGTCAGATTACCGAAGGCGACATTCGTCTTGCGACGGCATCTGGCGCGGTTGTTATTGCCTTTAACGTGCGTGCAGATTCTGCGGTTCGTGATATGGCGCGCAACAATGGCGTTGATATTCGTTATCATAGCGTTGTTTATCGTATAACAGATGAAATCAAAGAAATCTTGTCCGGTAAATTGGCACCTGAAAAGCGTGAAACATTTATTGGTTATGCCGACGTGATTGCATTGTTCACCGTTGGCAAGGGAACGCGTGTTGCTGGTTGTCGTATGACCGAAGGCACGATAAAGAAAGATGCTTTTGTTCGTTTGTTACGTAATAACGTTGTTATTTACGATGGTAAAATCGGACAACTTCGTCGTGAAAAGAACGAAGTCAAAGAAGTGTCAGGTGGCGTTGAATTTGGTATGTCTTTTGACAAGTACAATGACTTGAAAGAAGGCGACCGTGTTGAATGTTACGAAGTCGAAGAAGTTCGCGCAGAATTGTAAAATACAACCGCCCAAATGGGCGGTTTTTTTATATAAAATAAATAAAAAAACACCGGTAATCACCGGTGTTTTTAAAATCTTCAACAATTATTTAACTGTTGTTGTGGCATTACGATTCCACTTCCAGACTTCTTCGCCAGAACCCTGAACCAATGGACGTTCTTTACCATAAGAAATAGTAGAGATACGTTTTGCAACAATACCGTCATTTACGATAACTTCTTTTGCAGCATTTGCACGACGTGCGCCCAATGCCAAGTTGTATTCTGTTGAACCACGTTCGTCGCAGTTACCAGCGATTTGGATTTTAACATCTTCGTGGTTTTTCATATACAAAGCCTGACCCAACAGGTTGTTTTTTGCTTCTTTGGAAATTTCCGCAGAATTAAAGCCAAAGAAAACACGTTGATCGTTCAAGTCAGCTGGTTCAACGATTGAACCGCCACATGCAGCCAGCAAGCCAGCAACGCCTGCCAACAAAGCAAAGTTTTTAATTTTCATGAAAATACTCCCTTGAGTTTTTGTTGCTCGTGCATTATTGTATAATGAAAATTATCTAAAATCAAGGAAAATAACTTATGTCTGATTATTCGCTGCGTGATTTAACATTGGCCGGGATTCATTGGGAACTAACGGACGTTTCGTTGTTTGCTGCGCGCAAGTCCGATGAAAAAACAATAGAAATCAGCAAGCGTGCGGATTCCGCCACGGTTGTGGCGGAAATGGGGCGTATAACAACAAATGTTGTACCACCAGTTGCACCGGTTCAAACAATATCTGTGGATACTGTACGCGCGATGGCATCACGTCCCGCAGATATTAATGCGTTAATCAGAATGATTGGCGAATTTAACCATCCTTTGCGTACAACGGCCACGAATACTGTTTTACCACACATTGGCAATGGACGTCTGTTAATTATAACGGATATCCCGTCCCCAGACGATGATGCGACGGGCCATATTTTGTCTGGTGCGTCTGGTGAATTAATGGACAAGATGTTGGCTGCGATTGGTTTATCGCGTGAAAACGTTTCGATTATTCCGATGTTGTTCTGGCGTACACCGGGCGGTCGTACGGCGACGCGTACGGAACTGGATTTATCGCGTCCTTTTGTTAATCGGGTTATTGAATTATTGGCGCCGCATGTGGTGTTAACTTTGGGGACGTTGCCTGCAACTGAATTGGCGGATATAAACCTGGGCAAGGAACATGGCTGTGTCAAGACTATGGAATGCGGGGCGACACTGGTTCCGATATATCATCCAAATTATTTGATGTTAAAACCGGCTGCGAAACGTGATGTTTGGACCGCGCTACAAAATGTACAAAATATCTTGAAAAGTGCCGAATAATAGTTAATAATTTGCGATATATAAACAAAGGAGCCTACAATTAAACCTTCATTTAATCGTGATAATCGTCGCGACACTGGTCCGCGCATGAACAATAAAATCTTTGCAAAAACTGTTCAGGTTATTAGTAACACTGGCCAGAATTTGGGTGTTATGCCAACTGCCCAGGCAATACAATTGGCAATGGACGAAGGGTTGGATTTGGTTGAAATGAATGCCAATGGTCCTGTACCAATTACCAAGATAATGGATTATGGAAAATTCAAATACGAACAGAAGAAACGTGCATCAGAAGCGCGCAAGAAGCAAAAAAGTATAGAAATGAAAGAAGTTTGGGTCAAACCATTCATAGAAGAAAATGACCTGAATATAAAAATGAAGAAAGCGTTGGAATTTCTGGGCGAAGGTAACAAGGTAAAAATATCTGTTATGACCAAGGGTAACAAACGTGTTTTGGCGCGTGGCAAGGATGCGGTCCCAGAATTATTTGCCCGTGTAATTGAAATTATTGGCGACAAGGGTACTGTTGAATCTAAATCAAAACCTGATGAAAGAACAAAGTCAATAATTATTGCGCCCGCGAAATAAAAAACACCGCCCATCTGGGCGGTTAATTTTTTTTTGCTTTATTATATCAAGCAAGCCAATGTTGCGCTGGTGTTTTTCAACATGAACCATCCAAACCGATAATCTGTTGCGTAAACGGTTGCCATAAATAGCGCCAATATCCCGATTACAATCGCCACATTTCCGCGTTTTCCGCGCAGGCAGTACACAGAAATATTGTAAAACAAGAACAATACATATGCATCAACCAACAAACTAATTATCCACATAGATGTACAGTTAAAAGCCAACGCATTTAATACAAGAATTACAGGGTATATAAAGAATATTGATGCCAGTCCCTTGATTGCGATTTCCCAATCGCGTTCCCCACCGGTTATTTCTGATACTAACATCATCAATCCGCCGAATACAAATAGTAACGCCACCGCCAGCACAGGAACGACAATAATGGCTGTAAATATTGCGCCCAATGTAATTGATGCACCACCAATTAATTTTATCAGCAAAACCAAGCATCCACCCATCAAGCCGTACAGAAAGGCCTTCATCATAGATTCTTCCATATTTCCATCAGCGACAATTTTTGTGAAATAACGCTTAGGATTGATAATCAGGTTTTTTATTCGTTTAAATGCGTTTTTCAGTTTTTTCTTCATATTTCCACCCTTGAATTTGATTATTTATATTTTTGCTTTATAATTAAAAAAAATCAATGGAAAAAATATGATA
Organism: Candidatus Enterousia sp.; assembly: GCA_045651445.1. Classification (GTDB taxonomy): domain Bacteria; phylum Pseudomonadota; class Alphaproteobacteria; order Rs-D84; family Rs-D84; genus Enterousia. The sequence goes on from JAZRSI010000023.1 coordinate 17,156, forward strand.
AAAGTAACTATTGCAGGACGCCCAAATACGGGCAAATCGACATTGTTTAACGCGTTAACGGGGACGCGTGATGCCCTTGTGCATGATAGGCCGGGTGTTACACGTGATACTATATCTGGGACGTTTCGTAATCGTCCGTATTCGTTGTACGATACGGCGGGGTTGGAAAATGCGCGTTCTGGGATTGCGTTGGATTCGACAAATATGGCAATTGATGCGATATCAAATTCAGATGCGGTTTTATTTGTTGTTGATGGTCGTGTTGGCCTAACGTCCCAAGACATTGATTGGGCGAAATTGGTTCGTCGTAAAACGCGTGCACCTGTGTTGTTATTGGTGAACAAAAGCGAATCGGAAAAACGTTTATCAAACATACATGATTTTTACAAGTTAGGTTTTGGAGAACCGGTACAGATATCTGCGGAACACAAGCGTGGTTTTGATAATATTTATGAATTTCTGGACAAGATTTCTGGTCTTGAATCCGCTTCGGAACCTGTGGTTCAGCAATCCGAAGACAAGCGTATAAATATTGCCATTTTGGGTCAGCCAAATGTTGGCAAATCTACATTTGTAAATCGTGTATTGGGTCATGCGCGCCAGATTGTAATGGATGCCCCCGGTGTTACACGTGATACTGTTAAAATTCCAACTAAATTTTATGGTCGTGATATTGTTCTGATGGATACGGCGGGCCTTCGTCGCAAGGCCGGCGTAACAGATGATGTTGAAACGTTATCTGCGTTAAAGTCTTTGGATGCAATTGACAAGGCGGATGTTGTGATATTAATGGTCGATGCCACGCGTAATATTGAAAATCAGGCGCTTGGTATCGCTGCACGTGTTTATAATGCGGGCAAGATTTTATGTGTTGCGCTTAATAAATGGGACTTGGTAGAACCTGAAATTCGCGATGAAAAATTATTAAAATTAAAGCATCAGTTTTCAAATTCTTTTCATCAGATTATCAAGCCTATGATATTGGCTGTATCTGCTGAAACTGGGACGGGTGTACAAAATATGTTCCGCCGCATTTATGAACAGTGGGATATTTCTATGGCCCAGGCACCAACCAGTTTGGTAAATCGTATCGTTGAAAAATTAGTTTCAGAACGTCAGCCGCCTTTGTCGCGTTTAAAGCGACCGATGAAGATAAAATTTGCACGTCAGACTGGTCGTCATCCGATGCGAATAACGATAAATGTTGGTGGTGCGTCTGACATCCCCGAATCTTATACGCGGTACTTGCGTCGTGGTTTGGCAACGGCGTTAAAATGGGAACATTTGCCGATTGTTATAGAGTATGAAAAATCGGATAATCCGTATGAACAATAAAAAAATACCGACCAAGTCGGTTTTTTTATAAACAAATGGGTTTGTGCGTGATATAATATTCCATACACGCAAGAGAGAGAATATGAAGAAAAAATCATCAGAAATAATCATATCGTTACAGGATATAAATAAAAGTTTTCCATTGGAACTTGGTGGTGAACAGCAGGTTTTATTTGATATAAACTTCACTGTTAAATCTGGTGAATTTGTGGCGATTATGGGACCGTCTGGTTCGGGTAAATCAACGTGTATGAATATTATTGGCGCATTGGATACACCAACATCGGGCGTTTATGAGTTGTATGGCCAAGATGTTACGGGTCTGACATCTGATGAATTGGCGATTGTTCGAAATGAATATATTGGCTTTGTTTTCCAGCAGTTTAATTTGTTGCCTAAACGCAGTGTGTTGGACAATGTAATGTTGCCGTTGATGTATCGTGGATTACCAATGGACGAACGCATTAGTCGTGCGCGTGAAATGTTACGTCGTGTTGGCTTGGAAAAATTCGAAAGTTATTTGCCGACACAGTTATCGGGTGGTATGAAGCAACGTGTTGCCATTGCGCGTGCTTTGGCGGGTAATCCAAAGTTAATTCTTGCGGACGAACCAACGGGCGCTTTGGATAGTAAAATGGGAAATGAAATATTAAAGTTTTTCCAAGAATTGAATCGTGATATGGGAATAACGATAGTAATGATTACGCATGAATTTGACATTGCGCGTTACGCAGACAGATTAATTCATATTCGCGATGGTCGTATAAACTATGACGGGCGCATTCCACGCGACGACCGTAATTTATAAGCCTTTGGGGGGATATATATGACATTTAATGATATTTTAAAAGAATCATGGTTATCAATCAGTGGTAACAAGGTTCGTTCATTTTTAACCGTATTGGGTATAATTATTGGTGTAATGGCGGTCGTTATAATGGTTGCGGTTGGTGAAACTGTTCAGCGTCAAATTACAGATCAGTTTTCATCGCTTGGCACAAACACGATAATGATACGTGCGGGCGCCGCCCAGACGGCGGGTGTTCGAACTGGGAATCGTCATACTTTAACGATTCAAGACGCGGAATTTATTGGTAAATTGCCTGATGTGATGGCGGTAACACCGGTCCAAAATGGTGCCGCACAGGTTATTTATGGGAACAAGAATTGGGGGACATCAATGGTTGGTGTTTATCCTGATTATACAACGGTTCAAAATGTTGAAATAGAATACGGAACATTTTTTGATATGTCTGCGGTTCGCAATGCATCGACATATGCCGTTATTGGTCCGGAAACGGCCGAAGAATTAGGCCTGCCCAAGAATCCTGTTGGCGAAGTAATTCGTATTCAAAACACGCCATTTGTAATTGTTGGTGTTACCAAGGCCAAGGGTGATTCTGCCATGGGCAGCCAAGACGATATGGTAATAATACCAATAACGACATTAAAGAAACGCTTGCAAGGTTCTCGTTTTCCGAATTCTGTAAATATGGTCGCGTTAAAATTATTTGCGGAATCCGACAATAACATGGCGATAGAGCAGATGACACTGCTATTGCGCCAGCGTCATAGATTAAAAGAAGATGTGGCGGACGATTTTCAAATCATGGATATGAAACAGGTTATGGAAACAATGCAGACTGTAACCGGTTATATGAAGTTGTTATTAATTGCGATTGCGGCTGTATCTTTGCTGGTTGGGGCGATTGGTATTATGAATATGATGTTGGTATCTGTTGCGGAACGTACACGTGAAATTGGTATCCGCAAGGCAATCGGTGCGCGCGAACGTATGATAATAATTCAGTTTTTATCAGAATCTGTTTTAATATCTTTTATTGGTTCAATGATAGGTTTGATATTAGGTGTTGGTTTATCCCAAGGTGTCGGCAGGTTTGTATTAGGCTATATTGTACCATTTAGTATATGGCCTGTGGTATTATCTGTATCTGTTGCGGTTGTTGTTGGTTTATCGTCGGGTGTAATGCCTGCGATGAAGGCGGCAAAATTAAATCCGATAGATAGTTTGCGCCACGAATAAAAAAATGTGGAAATTATTCAGATAATGTTTTATAGTCATCTTCGTTGCGCCGGTGTAGCTCAGCTGGTAGAGCATCTCATTCGTAATGAGGGGGTCGTAGGTTCAAGTCCTATCATCGGCACCAGAAAATAAAAAAGAAATCCCCATTTTGGGGATTTTTTATTTAGTTTTTTGATTATTTAAATAAAGTTCATTAAAACGTTTTTTGATTGCTTTGGTAATCTTTTTGCTTGCTTCACCAAAAACAATGGTTGGCAGAACTTTACCATCTGTTAATTTTGATGCGTATGCACCGACTGTTCCTTCATTGTCAATATATGCAACAACTATCGCGCTTGGTGAATAGATACGATATTCTTCGGTCCAGTTTTTTATAACGCGTGCCGCTTTTATTGTCTGTAATAATTTTGTAACGCTTAATTCATTATTTTTTGCCATGGCAATATCCTTATGTTATATTGTATTTATTGTATAAATATAACACATAATTTGATTTTGTCAACCATAAAAAGTCATATTTTCAATAAAACAATTATATGCCTTGCATTTTAAATAAATCCATTGTATGATTTTTATCAATGAAACAAACAACAATAATTATTATTAAATAACTGGCAACTGCGCTTCTGCGGTGGCTGGGGCGCATGGGCGCCTTTTTTTAATATAAAATTAACTGACGGAGCATTAAAATGTCATATCCAAAAACAGACACACGTGCAGATTTTTCAACGCTTGAAAAACAGGTTTTGGAATTTTGGCGCGAAAACGATACTTTTCATAAGTCTTTGGCGCGCACGAAGCAGGGGCGTCTTTTTAATTTTTATGATGGTCCCCCCTTTGCGAATGGTTTGCCACATTGGGGGCATCTTGGTGTAACCGTGGTCAAGGATATGGTTGCGCGCTTTCAAACAATGAACGGCCGCCATGTTCGTCGTGAATTGGGGTGGGATTGTCATGGTTTGCCCGCGGAAAATTCGGTTGAAAAAAAGCAGGGCAGACCGGCCAAAGATATCGTTGCCACTGATGGCATAGGTGCGTTCTGTGATATGTGTCGCACAGATGTTATGACATATGCAAATGAATGGAATCGTTTTGTTACCCGTATGGGGCGCTGGGTTGATATTGGCGATGGTTATGGTTACAAAACTATGAATCGTGATTATATGGAATCTGTAATGTGGACTTTAAAGACATTGTATGACAAAGGACTGTTGTACAAAGATTATAGTGTAAATCCATATGATTGGGTAAATGGGACTGTGATTTCAAATTCCGAAGCGTCATCTGATTACCGTGAAATTGTTGACGATGCTGTAACGGTTTGGTTTCAACTGGAAAACGGGGACAGGGCAATAGCATGGACAACAACACCATGGACATTGCCGGCAAATTCTGCGTTGGCTGTAAATCCAAATATGGAATACCTGCGTATGCGCGATGAAAATGGCGATGTTTATATAATTGCTGCATCCCGTTTAAAGGCGTATGAAAAACAATTTGCAAACGCAACAGAGGTTGGTCGTATTCGTGGTTCGGATTTGGTTGGATTGCATTATGCGCCATTGTTCCCATATTATGCGGGTCAATCTGAATTGTTATTTCAGGTAATTCCTGCGGACTATGTATCTGATGGTGATGGTACGGGTATTGTTCACATTGCGCCGGCCTATGGTGCCGAAGACTTTTGGGCGGCAAAAAACATAGATGCAAAATTCCCAGTTTTATTAAATGTTGATGATTATGGAAACTTTGATGAAACGGTAATTGATTTTGCGGGCGAAAATATATTTAATGCCACGCCAAAAATCATGGATTGGTTAAAACAAAATGGAAAATTGGTCAAAAAAGAACAGTACAAGCACAGTTATCCATTTGGCGACCGTTCCAAGCAGAAATTAATTCAACGTGCAACAAATTCTTGGTATATCGACGTTCCGAAAATCAAAGATAAATTGTTGGCTAATAATGCAAAAGTAAATTGGACCAGTGCCGGCGAACGTTTCCGTTCTTGGATAGAAGGCGCGCGTCCTTGGTCAATATCACGCAACCGTTTTTGGGGTATGCCATTACCAATCTGGGAACGCGACGGCGAATTCAAAGTATTTGGTTCAATCGCAGAACTCGAAGAATTTTTTGGAACTAAAATCGAAGATTTGCATCGTCCAACATTGGATAAATTAGAAAAAGATGGTTGGACGCGTATTCCGGATGTATTGGATTGTTGGGTAGAATCCGGTTCTATGCCATGGGCGTCTTTGCATTATCCGTTTGAAAATGTTGACCGTTTCAATGCGACATTCCCTGCGGATTATATTATCGAAGGGCAAGACCAAACCCGCGGTTGGTTTTATGCGTTAATGGTGTTGGCAACTGCGTTGTTTGATAAGCCGGCATTTCGTGTTGTATCGGCCAACGGTATGGTTGTTGATGAAAACAAAAAGAAGTTTTCTAAATCGTTGCGTAACTTCGTAGAACCAACAGAGCAAATTGAACAATACGGTGCAGATGCTGCGCGTTTGTTTATCTTGGGTTCCAATTTTTTGAAGGCCGAACCGGTTCCTGTTGATAAAGAAGGCAAGGTTTTTGTTGAATCAACAAAGACGATACAAACACCTTTGTGGAATGCGTACCATTTCTTTACATTATACGCAAACGCAGGCAACATAACGGCGCATGAAATAACAAATCCAACAAATGCGCTGGATAAATACATTTTATCAGAATTAAATGTATTGGTTGATGTTGTTAAAAAATCTTTGTCTGAATACAAGCCAGACGCGGCGATTAAGGAATTTGTTCGTTTCTTGGATATCTTGAACAATTGGTATATTCGTCGTGGACGCGCGCGTTTCTGGGACGAAGAACAAGATGCGTTTGATACATTATACACAGTGTTAACTGTATTGTGTCGAACACTTGCACCATTTGCGCCATTTATCTCAGAATATATCTATAAAAACCTGACGGGGAACGAATCTGTTCATTTGACAGATTTTCCAACGGTTGGTGATTATGACAGAAAAATCGTTGACGACATGCGTCGTGTACAAATGATTGTATCTGTTGGGAAACAGTTGCGTGAACAGTATGGCTTACGCAATCGTTTGCCATTAAATTCATTGACTGTTGCGGGGTGTGATATGCCACAATTCGCAGATATTATCAAAGACGAATTAAATGTTAAGTCAGTTATATTTGATGAAAACATTTCAAATGTTGCAGATAGTTTTATATATCTGATTACACCAAAAATCGGCAGCCGTCTTGGTGGTGCGTTAAAGGAAATAATTCCATCTGTAAAACGTGGCGACTATGAATTGGTTGGTGATAAATTAGTGGCATCTGGTTATGAATTAAACGCGGACGAATTTGAAAATCGTTTGACGGTAAAATCTGGTGTAACTGGTGCTGCATTACCGGACAATACATCGGTCGTCGTATTGGATACAGAAACAAATTCGGAATTAATCGCCGAAGGCTTGGCAAACGATGCATTGCGCTTTATCCAAGATACGCGTAAAACGGCGGGCTTGGATGTTTCAGATCGTATTGTTATGACATATACGGCTGACCCAGCGTTGGCAATCGCAATTGAACAACACAAAAAACGTATTATGCGTGATGCGTTAATTGTTGAAATGCAAAACGGCGATGGTGAATACACCAAAGATATCGAAGGCTACGCATTAAGTATTTCTGTTAAAAAAGCATAACAATGACACCGTCGCAATATTTTGATGCAGTAATTCCGACCGTTGACATGACGATACGGTCGGAACTGTATCATACAAACGAATTTAACTTTGCGGTGGCGGTAATTTTGTCTGCCCAGGCAACGGATAAAAAAGTGAACGAGGTAACACCTGCGTTATTTCGCGTGGCACCCTCCCCACAGAAAATGTTATCGTTGGGGATAGATGGGTTAAAAGAACACATCAAAGTAATTTCTTTTTTTAATAACAAGGCAAAAAATATTATTGCCTTGGCTGAAAAATTAAATTCTGAAAATATGACGGATACATTTCCCGAAAAATATCACAATCGCGATGCGCTGATGAAATTGCCGGGGATTGGGCAAAAGACCGCGAACGTTATCTGTAATGTTTTATGGGGTGCGCCAAATATTGGTGTTGATACGCATGTTTTTCGTAATTCGCATAGATATGGTTGGGTTGACGATACTGACAACACCCCTGAAAAGGTAGAGGCAAAATTGCTAAAAAAAATTCCGCAAAAATATCATCCAATTGTAAATCATGTAATGGTTTTACATGGCCGCTATGTGTGCAAGGCCCTGCGTCCAAATTGTGAAAATTGTGCGGTTGCGAATATTTGTAAATTTCGCAATAAAATTTAATTTTAATTGAAAGACTCTATTTTCTTTTGTATCCTGTACGAACATATGACAAAGGGAAATATTATGGAAGAAAATAAATTATCATTCGAAGAAGCCTATAAACAATTAATGGAATTGGTCAAGAAGATGGAATCGGGCGAATTACCACTGGCAGATTCTGTTGCCGCATACGAACAGGGTATTAAGTTAAAGGCATACTGTGAACAATTGTTAAAGGAAGCCGAACTAAAAATCGAAACATTGAAAGTTGGCGCATAATAATTTTTTAATTAATGGATTTGTCGTGGCAGAAAAAAATAAACTAACCCCTGTTATGCAGCAGTATGTGGATATGAAATCAGAAAATCCAGATGCGTTGCTGATGTTTCGTTTGGGTGATTTTTACGAATCTTTTTTTGAAGATGCAAAAACAATAAGTTCAAATTTGGGGCTGGTTTTGACCGCGCGTGGAACGGACGGTGATGGTGAAAGTATTCCTATGTGCGGGATTCCATGGCACGCGGCGGATAATTATTTTGGTCGTCTTGTTCGTGCGGGATTCAAGGTTGCATTGGTCGAACAAATGGAAACCCCGGCCCAGGCCAAGGCGCGCGGACATAAATTTATTGAACGTCGTGTTGTTCGTGTTTTAACACCTGGAACATTGACGGATGAAAATTTATTAACGCCAAAAAATTCTAATTTCTTGGTATCTGTTGTACCGATTACTGGCAATAAATATGATATTGCGGGTTGTGATATTTCAACGGGTGAATTTTTTGTTGGTCAAACATCGGATATTATCGATGACTTGGTCAGATTAACCCCAGCAGAGGTTATATATCCGTTTTCCACCGCCGAAGAAAAAAACATAATAAAAATTCGCGAATTATTTAAAACCACACCTGTATATGAAAAGTTATATCATCGTACAGACATAGGTATGATTGTATCGCGTGTATTTGGTGGTGCGGTTGATGCGAATGCCACAACAACAGATATTGATAATGCTATATGTTTACTGGCGGGATATTTGTTTAATACCCAACGTGATGCAACAATAACATTTCGTGCGCCATACGTGTTTAAGTCTGGTCGTCAGTTGTTAATAGATTCTGCGACCTGGCGCAGTCTTGAAATAGACGCCCCAATAAACGACGGTGGCACATGTTTGATAGATGTTTTGGATGAAACGCATACGGCCGCCGGTGCGCGAAAATTGCGTGCATATTTACGAACATTATCTGCGGACGCGTCCGAGATAATAAAGCGTCAATCGCATATTGCGCATTTTTTATTAAACCCAGATGTTACCGCATCTGTTACAAATGTTTTATCTGATATGCCGGACGTTGGTCGTGCGTTATCAAGATTATTATCTGGTCGTGGCACCCCGCGTGATCTAAGAAATGTATCTGATTTTATGAATATGTTACCACGTGCGCAGTTATTATCTGCACGTCTTGATAAACACCTTGCGCCCCAATTTGAATCGATAAAAACATATGGTGAATTTGCGATAAGTTTATCACGTGCCTTGTCTGATGAATTACCGACATTTTTCCGTGATGGCAATGTAATACGTGATGGATTTAATGTTGCGTTGGATAATATGCGTGGTCTATCAAATGGTGCGCGCGAAACGATTGCTTCATTACAGGCACAGTATATTGAACAAACGGGCGTAAATACATTAAAGATAAAGTACAACAATATCCTTGGATATTTTATAGAGGTTCCATCTGCCCGTTCTGATGTGTTAATACGTCCGGATTCTGGTTTTATCCATCGTCAGACTATGGCGGGCAATATGCGTTTTACGACATCACGATTAATAGATTTGGATAACGATGTACGCAGCGCAGCGGACAAAGCATCTGCTATAGAGGCTGAAATTATAAACGAATTCATTGAAAAGATACGTGAAATTGCGGACGACTTGCTATCGGCGGCGGATTTACTTGCCGATGCAGATGTGTGGGTAACATTGTCATCTATTGCGGACAAGTATTCTTGGACGCGTCCTGTAATCTGCGAAGACTGTGCATTTGACATAACCGGCGGTCGTCATCCTGTGATTGAATATGTCTTGCGCAGTCGCGGTGATAATTTTGTTAAGAACGATTGCAATTTAAATGCTAAATCAATTGCATTATTGACTGGGCCAAATATGGCTGGTAAATCGACATATTTGCGCCAGAATGCGTTAATTGTTGTTTTGGCTCATCTTGGTGCGTATGTTCCTGCAACGCGTGCCACGATTGGAATTTGCGACCAGTTATTCAGTCGTGTTGGCGCATCGGATAATTTGGCGGCGGGTCAATCGACCTTTATGGTTGAAATGGCGGAAACGGCAAATATTTTAAATCGTGCGACCAAGCATTCTTTTATTATATTTGACGAAATTGGCCGTGGCACTGCGACATACGACGGTATGGCAATTGCCCAGGCTGTATTGGAATATTTGGACGAATTAGGATCGCGAACGTTATTTGCAACCCATTATCATGAATTAACGTCATTGGTATTGGGTGGCGCATTAAATAACGTGTCTTGTTTAACAATAGATGTTCGTGAACACAACAATGAAATTGTATTTATGCATAAAATAGTTTCAGGTGTTGCAAATCGTTCATATGGTATTCATGTGGCCAAGATGGCAGGAATGCCAAAATCTGTGATTGCGCGTGCAGAATGTGTATTAAACGCGTTGGAATCGAACGAACCTGTGATGCCGTCTAATAATTGTGCGCCAAAACCATCACCTATATCCCAGCCCAAGAAAAATCGTTTATGTGATAATTTATCACCCCAGTTAAATTTGTTTGGGTAATCAAAGGAACAAAGAAATGGAATTAAAAACAATTATAAAAGTATCTGGAAGTAATTTGGGTTCAACCTTTCACGAAGATGAAAAATCATTACGTGATTATCTGTCGCGATTTTTTCCGAATGCATATAAAAATTTTTCGAGCCATCCGATATTGGTTTTGGAACGTTGCTTAAAAGGGGACGTGGACGGATATCGTATTTTATCGACAAGGCATTCTGAAACATTGCCATTTTATATTTCCGAAGATTGTCAAATATCTGATGGCAAGGTATATGTATCTAATGCAGTCAAAAACACTACCAACACCCATATATCTAATGGATATACGGTTGTCAATCAGGCGGGCAAACAGTTATATCCAAAATTAAAAGAAAATCAGGAATCTGCGCTTGATAAATATATTCGTGAATCTTTTGGTGTAAAATATAAATTCATAAAACAAAAAACAAAATGAAATCAGGTTGGATAATTTTAGACAAGGATTCAGGACTGTTTTCACGAACGGCGGGTGGTCGTATTGCGCGAATGCTGGGGACCAAGAAGTTTGGGCATATTGGCACATTGGACCCCATGGCAACGGGTGTTTTACCGATTGCGATTGGTGATGCAACCAAGATGATACCGTTTATCGAAGAACACAACCCATCAACCAAGGAATATTTGTTTTCCGTTCAGTTTGGTTTTGAAACGGACACATTGGATATTACTGGCCACGAAATCGCCCGTACGGATTGTATCCCGACCGTTGACCTGGTACGGTCTGTATTACCAACATTTATTGGTCGTATATCGCAAGTCCCACCATTATATTCTGCGGTACATGTTAATGGTGCGCGTGCGTATGATGCGGCGCGTCGGGGCAGGGCAATTAAAATCCCCCCACGTGATATTGAAATATACGAACTGGAATTTTTGGGCGTTAATGGTACGTCTTGGCATTTTAGAACCCGTTGCAGTCGTGGGACCTATGTCCGGTCATTGGCGCGTGATATTGCAAAATCTTGCGGTACAATTGGAACGGTTGACATGATAAGACGCACCCAAACAAATGGTTTTACGATAAAAAATGCGGTAAAACTTGATTTTTTGGAAAATCTGTTTAATAATAACGGGGATTTAGGTAAAAATCTAAATCCGGTTGATTTTGGACTGGGGGACATTCCGGTTTTGAATCTGCCTGATAAAGATGCTGAATTTTATAAAAACGGTGGCTTTATCGAAACGGATGTAACGGGTGGAACGTATCGCATATATAACGGTGATTTATTCATTGGTATTGGTGCGGTTTCGGATGGCAAGTTGCGTCCCAAACGAACAATATAAAACAAAAAAAGGAAAACATAATGTCCGTAACAAAGGCAAAGAAGTCTGAATTAATCCAGACATATAAAATATCTGAAAAAGATAACGGTGGTTCTGTTGAATCACAGGTTGCAGTTTTAACAGAACGCATTCGCAATCTGACAGAACATATGAAGGCTAATCACAAAGACAACCATTCAAAACGTGGTTTGTTGATGATGGTTAATCGTCGTAAAAAATTATTGGCCTATATCAAGAAACGTAATTCTGATGATTACGAAGCCTTGATTAAGAAATTAGGTCTGCGTAAATAAAACCACCGGCATCGCCGGTGTTTTTTTGCCTGCACCACGAAGTTTTAACGAAGCGGGTTAATCCCCTTCGCTGGCGAAGGGGTGGCACGAAGGTGCTGGGGTAGTGGTAAATTTCGCGTCGTTTCACTTCGCACTACATAGACCCGATTCCTGCCTTCGCAGGAATGACAAGGGAAAAAGCACAGAAAGACAAATATATCTTGCAAATTTTTTCCTGCCCCCCCTTGTGGGGCGGGTTAATCCCCTTCGCTGGCGAAGGGGTGGCACGAAGGTGCCGGGGTAGTGGTAATTTCACATTTGTTTTTTAACAAAATACGCTA